>JAGXIO010000076.1 GCA_024635555.1 Saccharicrinis sp. | reverse complement strand
TCATCAATTTTTCAAAAAAATGTGCATTCTTCATGTTTATATTTTTAGTTTGAATTCATAACAAAATACGAAAAAATAATATCATATGCAACTGATTAATAGCTTAATACGTTATTTTTCCTTAAGTAAATGGCATTACCCGAATGGGGGGAAGCTAAGGAAGCACACGCAGTGTGCTTCGGGTGTTACTTAATTACTCACGGGGTGAATATTTGCATAGCGCTTATAGTCACCCCGTGAGTTTTTAAAGAGAGAGCTATGAGCGAGAGATGTACTTTCTATTATTGATGACTTTTGCTAGCACTTTAATAGTCATCGGACGAATCGAAGGTTATTCTTGCACGACTTCATCAGAATTTCTGCGCGTGTTTCGTGCTTTGGCCGAAGCTGCAATGCCAGTGATAATTTGGTTGATATTGTCAATCAGGCGGTTCAGGTCATCGCTTGGATTAAACTCGGCCTGGCTTTCAATAAAGCTAAGTGTTGCCGATAAATCTTTATAGAGCGCTTTCCGTCCGGAGGTGATAAGTGGTTTTTCTTTTGCATCCAGCTCATCACTTTCGTTGCTGGTTGTTTCAAAGGCCGTTTGTGCAGCAATGAGTTGGTTTAACCACTCCTGTGTTTCCGTTTTTTGTATTAGGCTGGCTGCCGGTTCCTTTTGTAATTCATTGGTCAGGGCATTTATACTGGCAGATTGTATGGTGTATCCTTCGTTATGAAGCGACCAGCCGTGCCGACGAATGATTTCGGCAATTTCCGTTGCTGCTTTCCTTTTTTCTTCGTCCCAATGGTAGGTCAAAGCTTCGGTAAAGGTTCTAAAACCTAGAAAACGTAAATCTCTTGTACCATCACTTTCCTCTTTTACTAAAGTAAGCGGGTTCTTTTTAAGACGGTTAAGTGCAGATTCATAGTTGAAAAACGCTGTGTCAAGGCGAGAGATTAGTTTTTCTTTAAACGCTTGCTCTATAGAGGAGGCGTTAATGGTAGTTTTAATGTTTTTTACAAGGGTGTAAAATTCGTCGGATGACAAATAACGACTGAAAATTGGCTTAATCATGATGTCTGTTTTTAAGATTAATATGTACATAATGTACAACGAATTGTTGAATATTTAAAACCTTTTCAAAAATTTAATATATTTTAAAAGGTAGGAAGTGTCTTGTGTGTTGTTAATTAGTTCATCTAAGGAAACTCTCTATTTTATTATTAGCTCTTCCTGATTACCCCTAGCCCCTAAAGGGGAATTGGCTCTTGTCGGGGAGTTCTGGTTCTCCCTTTAGAGCCTGTCCCGTAGCATTACGGGAGAGTTAGAGGGTTTTAAAAAAGAGAATGTTCCGTTTTCTTATAGCCCCTAATTACGTGTTGTATTAAGGATTTATGCGCCCTAGAGTAGCTTTGATTATGTTTTGTGAAAGCACAAGCTTACCACAGGAAATAATGGGGTGTTTATGAGGAAGCAAAAGGTAACGATAGGATGACTCCCTTATTTTTGTAAAGGATGTGGCTTTATCCGCATATCCACTACAAGTTTTTACATATGCAAAAACTGGTCAGAGTGAATGGTAGATGTATTTTGCATCGGTAAAAAGTATAACCGGTAATGGAGGGGGCACCTTTGCTAAAGCAAATGCTATGCGTAGTAAATGTGATCAACTATTTATCAAGGAGAAAAGGTGTTTGCGTTTACTGGGCTTTGATATTTCGAATGCAAAAAGGATCCTCAGTGGGGCGGGATGCATTTTTGCCTCTGCAAAATTTTTATTGGTAATGCTGGTATGTCTATAGTCGCAGCCTGACATGTTTTGTCCATCTCAAGCTGACGGTATTTGCGCTTATTGCATGTCGCACGCTGCGTTTTTCGGATATTTGTCCACTGTTTTTGTTGTTTCGTGTAAAAACGGAGTAAATCTATCCTTGAGGCGTAACAAAATCTTATTTCTGCGTACAAGTACCCAAATCAAGTGTTTTAAAACCAATTTCATAATTGTTCTATTATCCTAGTAGATATATTATTTTTGTGCGGTTTTATTAAAAATACCTGGAATTATTTTGTGGTGGAAAACAGAAAGAGAAAAATAAGGAATATGAAGAATATATACGCGTTTTTATTGGTGTTGCTGTTGTTGTTAAGTGGTGCTGCCAATGCTCAGCAAACATGGTACACACTGGGCAGTGGAGATTGGGATAATCCAGTTATATGGACACTTGACCCGGCGGGTATGGTATCTGTAAATCCGACTTCTACTTATCCGCAATTGGAAACGGATAATATTGTGATCCTATCTAGTCAAACAGTTACAATGCCAGATGGAAACAGTCCGTACAATTCTCCTGTTAGAGATGTTTCAATTACTTGCGCCACTCTGAAGGTAGAAGGACGTTTGGATTTAAGAAAATCGGATCGATCCACTTTTGATGAGATAAAAGGGAGTGGTACAATTCTGATGGCTGATGATAATTTTCCTGCTGGTGATGCATCCGATTTTACCACTAAAGGACAGGGACAAGGTACCGCGGTGTATTATGGAAGTAGTAGTATTAGTCTAACCAATGGAGCTGCATTTTTTAATATCGAAGTTAATTTATCAGTCGGTCAAAATCTTGAGATAGACCGAGATTTGAATGTTAATGGAAATTTAACTGTGAAACAAGGAAGTTTAAAGATTGGAAAAACTTTAGGTGTAAGTAGATCTATACATATTTTAGGCGATGTTACGGTAGAAGCTAATGGACGAATGGATGTTGGCAGTACCAATAGCTTTCATTGGCTAAATATTTATGGGAATTTCACAAATAATGGAAGCATTGATTTTGCTCAAAACCCACAATACACGGAATCAGTAAATGGTGCTGTAAAAGTAAAATTTAAAGGTTCAAAAAATACTACAGTTGTTATTAACGGGACTACTGATTTCTATCGGTTTTTTGTAGATAAAGGATCGGATAAGACTTTTGGTATTACCGTTTCTGCCACAAATACCGGATTGTTTAAGCTTTATGGACCTGTGAATGGTGTTACAACGGATGCGGTAGATGGTAGTGCAGGGTGGCAAAAATTACCTGTGGTGATTGAAAATGGGACACTCCAGTTAGGTGATAACATTGAATTGAAAACTTTAGGAGAGAATATAAATGGAACAGCCCCTAAAGAGTTTACCATACCTGAAACAGGACAGCTGATTGTAAATGGCGCTACGGTAGCAACATCGCGTACTTTATCCAGTAATAATCAATATAGCGGGGTTTGTGTACAAGGTCAGTTAAAAATTAAATCAGGTGAATTTACTACTCCTGCAAAATCATCGGGCTTAACTTATATCCAAAACATAAGTGGTTCAGGAAGTCTTGTTGTTGAAGGAGGGATTTTAAATTTAACCAACTTACGCCGAAGTGATAGTAATGGTTTGTTAAATTATTTTCAGAGTGGTGGTACTGTTAACTTCTTAGAATCGGGCTACTATACTGAAACATATGGAGGGACGGGTTCAAATGCTGTTTTTTCAATGCCGGATAAAAATCAGGTATTCAGCATGAGTGGTGGTGAAATGTATTTTGCCATAGCTAATAGTGATCATGTTACAGGTATTTATATTAATGCTGCCGAAGGAAACTATAATGTAAGTGGGGGTATAATTCGTGTAAAAGCACCGAGTAGTAGAGATTTTAAAATATTATCATCGGCTCCATTATATAATTTAACTGTTCAACTATCTTCGAAATCTGTATTGTTATCTAATATTTATGGGGGAGCTAGTTCAAATCCTAATTTTGGTGGGCAAACAATATTAAATGATTTAAGCATAGAGGCTGGAGGTAAATTTGGTGATAATGGAAATCCATTGGCAATTGGAGGAGACTTTAATATCGCAGGTACTTATACTCAATCAAGTTCGTTGGTGTTTAATGGTGCGCAAGATGGAGCTATAAACAATGACATTACAGGTATTTCGTTACCAAGTTTGCTTATTGATAAGGATAAACATCCAACTAGCGGTCAGTATTATAAAGTGAGCTTAACTGGAACCAAAAATATAAGTATTGCGGGTACGCTTAAACTGCAAAGAGGTGTTTTTGATGTGGTTAACTATTGGCCAACTGTTGCCGATAGCGTGGTGATCGTGGATGGAAATCTAAGTTCTACGGGTACCGGGGGGCTTGAGTTAAAAGGGACTAAACAGCAGGTTTTAAAGGGTAAGCTCGGAAAAGATTATGATTTTGGGCGTTTGAGTTTAAATAATGCAAACTATGGAATTAAACTGGCGAGTGATGTAGATGTAGCTGAGTTTGCATTTGCAACCAGTGGAACGGCTAAGGTGGATATGGGCGTGTATAATTTTAACCTGAGCGGTGCTTTAACCAACAGTAATAGTTCTCGTTATTTTTATACAGCAGGTAATGCTTCTGATGGCGGGCTTTCCTTGGGCTTTACGATAACAAGTATAGCAGAAACCCTAGCTACCTTTCATGTAGGTGCGACAGATACGGATTACGCTCCGGCTGTTGTTAAGTCTTTTGCGGGTCAAAGTACACCAACCTCTGGGTTTTTTACAGTAATCCCTGTAAAAAGTGAACATCCATCTACCACTGATCCATCCAATGTTTTAGCATATTATTGGAAAACGAAGGTAAGTGGGTTTTCAGCATTAGAAAATGGTCATGTAGCTTTAGAATTTACTTCTTATTTATCGATTAAAGGTTATAAAGTAGCATATTTAGATGGTTACAATTGGACTATTGGCACAAGCAAATATACGGGTAATAATGATAAAACTTTATATTATGATTACACTGCAGGCAACGCTGACTATATAAAATTAATAAATAGTGATTATACAGCGGGACTGGATAATGGTAATGGAAAAATTCCTATAGCGGGGGTAAAAATCTTCAGGAGTACAGGAAATGTGAATTGGCATTCTGCATCAAGTTGGCGCGATCAAGATAATAATGCAGGGATACCGGGGAAATCTGATGTAGCCATTGTTCAGGCGGGTCATACTATTACTATAGCCAATAACACTGCATTGGCATCTCAGGTGCAGATACTTGGGGTGCTAAAGGTTAAAAGCGGAACAAGCGCTCATGCTATTGATATTATTAAAGGTAGCGGTCGTTTGGTTTACGAGAATAATGTTAATTATTGGAATGACTATACAATTATATCTGGTGATCATTCAGACTTCTGTAATAATGTTGATGCAACCATTGAGTTTACTGGTACTGCCGCGGGGCCAAGACTATTACCAAAACAAGATAAAATTGCTAATTATCCAAACCTGGTAATTAGTGGTAGTGCTGGAACTGCTCAGTTGCCACAAGATACGGACTTGCGAGTTCTCGGGGATTTAACTGTGAATGGGGTTACTTTTGATATTAAAGGTATAAATAATGGAGAGGTGGAAGTTTATGGCGATGTAATTATTAATACCGGTACTTTAGAATTTCCAGAAGCTTATAATCATCACATGACAATATTTGGTGATGTCCGTTTTACTGGTACAGGAACTTTTCTTGGAAATGTCGGCAGCAAATTATTAACTCTTTATGGTAATATTGCCTTAGGTAATGGAAATTTTAATTTTACCAACACCGACTTGCTTTTTACTGGTGATAATTCTGCTTTAGTTTCTCGTACAAGTGCCGGTACAATAGCTTTTAATCGTATTTATATAAATAAATCTGTTGGCGAAAAGGTTGAGTTTACAACCCCATTCGCATTAAATGGGCCAGCTAATGATGCTACAAAATCATTGGTACTTCAATCAGGAGAATGTCATTTAAATGCATCAGGGATAGATATTAAACTAAATTCAGGCTCAAGTAATACCGATTTTGGTATCCCTAATGGTACAACTTTAAGAGTGGATAATGGCTCCATTGTGCGTATTGATGCAAACGGCACAGGTTCTGGTGTTAGTTTAGGAGGTAAACTAATAGTTGAAAATAGTGGGCAAGCCTTGTTCAACCAAGGAACGGATAATTATATTGAATTTAATTCAGGTGGAGGAGCAAGTATTTCGGTAAGTAGTGGTGGCGTGTTAAATGTAGGGTCGCAAATACGGCGTTCCACAAGCAGCGATGCCGGGGTGTTAAGCTTTGCGCAAAATGGTGGTTTGGTTACCGTAGGTTCGATTGGTGCACCGGAAAAAAGTAGGGGTGTTTTTGAAATATTAGGAGCAGGCACTTCATTTACTCAGGGTGAAGATGATGTAATTACTATTAATAAAAACAATGGGAGTTCAGCGGTAGCATCACTCTATTTTTATCCCGAAACAACAACGGTGTCATCTGGAAGTGGTTTTGTAATTAATGCAGCCGGCGAGTTTGGTATTAATTCGGATAAAGCCATTAATGCTATTTCATTAACTAATGGCGCCATAGCAAAATTATATGTTCGCCAGTTAAGTATAAACCAACAATTAAGCATTGGAACGGGAACAACCTTTAATCAAAATGGATTTGATTTATATATCAAGGGTAATTTAACCAACAATGGCACTTTCAATGGAGGAACAAATACCACATTTTTTAAGGGAACAGGGGCCCAATCGGTTAATGGTACCACTTCTACTCTTTTTTATAATTTAGAAAAAAGTGGAGGTACAGGTGAATTAAGTATTGATTTGGCAGGAGTAGAGGTGAGTAATAATTTAATTGTTTTGGATGGTGTTTTAAATACCAAAACTTTTAACCTCACAGTTAAAGGCGATGTGGTAAATTATGGATCCATTGTTTCCGGGGCTCCTGCTGAGGTAGCTGTTAATGGTTTAATACTTGGTGGTACAACCGGCTTACAGGGAATCAGTGGAGATGGTAATATTGATTGTCTAACTATAAATAACCAAGATGGAGTAAATGTACCATTACAGGCTCAGGCATTTACCATTGGTAAGCAGCTGAAATTACAAGCCGGTGTATTTGATATTGGTCGTAATTTACTTACGATTAAAGAGGGAGCTACTATTGTGGATGGATCTGGTGGATTAACAGGTTTCGATAATACCAATATGGTCCAAACCAATCTTTCGTTTACCGATGCAGGAATCCAGAAGTTTTTTGGAGCTCCTTATGTAGGGTCGTTTGTTTATCCTATTGGGTCGTTTGGTAAATATACACCAGTAACTTTTACTGTACTTGCCAATACCGCCAGCGGAGGCTCCATTAGAGTTAAAGCTGCGAATGAGCCACACGTAAGTGTCTTAGATAAAAATAGAGTATTGCAATATAATTGGTCGTTGGATGCAAATAATATTTCAGGTCTTACGGCTGATGTTATATTCCAATATCTTACCGCTGATGCTTGGGGAGATAAAAGTAAATATATAGATGCCAGAATATTCTTAAGCTCGGATAAATGGACCAAAAATGAGGGGTCTATTGTTGCTGATCAGATTAAATATAGATGGACTAATGCGAATGATTTAGTAATTGATGGTGATTATACAGCAGGTGAGGCGGATGCCATTCCTGATGTGCTGCCTTCTTATATTACTATGATGGATGGTTCTTGGGACAATGCGAATATTTGGGCAAAGTATGATTTAGCCACAGATACAAGAGGGGTTGTTGGCGATGATATTCCTCCGGGAGGACCTTCAGGAGCAATTATTTATGTAGAGCATATGTTAACTCTACCTACTATGCCTAGTAAATCTTCTTATCGTACCCATATTTTACAATCTGGAACCATAGATTTAGGAAATACGTTGGGGCATCGTTTAGGTTATGTAAGTGGAACCGGGGTGTTGAAATTTGGAGTGGGAAGTTCGTTGCCAGCAGGAATATATGATCAATTTGTTTCTTCTTCTGGAGGTACTGTTCAGTACGATGGAACTTCTGCTTACGATGTAATGGGCGGATTGCCCAGATATAATAATGTATGGTTTACAGGATCCGGAGATCGACGTATGTCAAGTAATGTAATTGTAGGTGGTAGTTTCAAAATTGAGGGCCCAAATGTGGTGCATGCGTCTGCGAAAACAATCTTCTTGAGTGGGAATCTAATTTTCAATTCAGGTACTTATAGTGCGAATGAAAATAGTCGTATTGCTTTTGTTGGAAGTACACAACAAAAAATTAATACCACGGTAAATTTTACGGGAACTAATGCCCTTTATGATCTGGAAGTTGACAATGTAGGGGGGGTGTTAGTAGAAAAGCCTGTGGAGATAATGGATAACCTTTATTTAACCAGGGGAATAATTGAAATAGCAGCAACAGGATCTTTTACCATGTCATCGGTTAATGAAGATGTTGTGATAGGCGGCAGTGCCTCTTCCTATGTAGATGGTTTAATGTATAAAAATATTGCAAGCTCTGGCGGATCATTCGATTTTCCGGTTGGAGACGATAATAGCTATGGAAATATAGTGCTTAGTCCCGCAGGTGCTTCTACGGGTATTTGGGGCGCGCAATATTTTAAACCCAACACATGGAATCCCGCTGTAAAGTCAACTGATGTAGCATTTGTGAGTACGGTAGAGAACTGGAAAATAGAAGCGCCAAGGGCCGATGAAAAAGCTAATGTTAAATTGCGCTGGGATCAGAATAGTGGTGTAGTAAAATCAAACCTACAGCTTATTTACTGGACTGGCAGTGAGAAATGGGACAAAATTGCACATGCCAATGAAGAAGGTGATGACAGTAATGGAACAGTACAGTTGGCTGCTGATTTGTCATTTGGTTACAAGTCGGGAGAATTAGCGCATTACTTTACTTTTGGTGCAAAAACAATTTTGCCATATACATGGGAAGGTGATGATTTAACTGAGCCAGGCAATTGGTTTGTTAAGGAGAATTGGAGTGGTGGTTATGTTCCTAATGCCAGTGCTAATACAACAATTGTTGCTGCTGCAAATATGCCGGTTATCAACAGCTCAGCCATTGCTCAGGTAAACGACTTGACCATTGCAGCAGGAGCTTCTTTAACACTTGATCCGGGAGCCAAATTAACCGTGAAAGGTAATTTAACAACGAATAACAAGTTGATCGTAAAGAACACTGTGGCCGAGCCTGTATCTATTATAGTGCTCGGAACAGTTGCCGGAACTACCAATATTCAATGGCCACTTATAGAAAGATCTTGGTGGTACATCGGGCATTCGGTTACCGGTGTTACGGAAGCGGACTATGTGAACTCTTTTGGAGCGGTTGATTTTGCCCTCAACCAATATACTGGTGGTGCATGGAATCGTATTGCAGGTACGGGTGATAATTACACGGGTACTTATGCTTTTAACGACCCAGTTGAGGGTTATTCCTTAACCATTAAAAACAGTGAAGATACGCTGAGTTATAACGGAGTGCTAAATACTGCTGCTAGTTACACGAGTAAAGATTTTAATGCCGGTTGGTATTTGGTTGCTAACCCATACCCATCTTACATGGATATATCCAGCGTTGGCTTCGATATGGGTAATTTCAGTAAAACGGTTTATATACGCAGAAACGACAATCAAGTATCCACTTACAATACCATGTTAAATGTCGGGTTGAAAGGAGGATCTAAATACGTATCACCCGGCCAATGTGTGTGGCTTAGAACTTATACCGATTTCGACAAAGTGACGATATCCAACGCAGTTCGCACGCATGCACCCACTGGGAATACACTCAAGGGCGGATCCGTGGAGCCCAATGATAGGCTTAGGTTAATGCTGGAAAGTGAGTATGGTAGTGACGAGTCGGTGGTGATATTTAACCAAAACGGATCGGAGACTTATACCGCCTACGACTCTGAAAAGCTGATGAACGGTGGTAATATTGCCAATCTTTATTCGCTAAAAGGAATCAAGGAGGTAGCTATCAGTTCTATGCCTGAGCTAAAGAATGGCACCATAGTTCCATTGGCCTATAAGGTAGCTGAAAAAGGCATAAGTGAAATGACATTCAAAGCCACCAACTTGGACGACTTTATGCCAGAAGTAATGGTTTATTTAGAAGATAAAGTGGCGGGTATAACAATCGATTTACGCGAAACATCTTCCTATACTTTTACACCTTCTATTGCCAGTGCTACGGACAGGTTTGAGCTTAGGTTCGAAACCGGCATAAGTACCGCTGTGGATGAAGACATAAAAGAAAGTGTCACAAAAAATCAGGTGCTCATTTATGGTGTAAAGCAAAGGGCATATGTAAAAGTTGATGAGGAACTGCTATATGGTACAGATAGAACTATTAAGGTGTATAACGTAGCCGGACAGCTTATGGCAACATATGATCTTAACAGCGTGTTAACCGAATTCGATTTGCCACAGCGCGATGCTACGTTTGTCATCAGAGTTAATATTGATGGCGTAGCCCACAAAGCTGTAGTTATCGGAATGGATTAAAAAAAAGCCCCCCTCAAATCCCCCCGAATGGGGTAATGCCATTTACTTAAGGAAAAATAACGTATTAAGCTATTAATCAGTTGCATATGATATTATTTTTTCGTATTTTGTTATGAATTCAAACTAAAAATATAAACATGAAGAATGCACATTTTTTTGAAAAATTGATGA
>JAGXIO010000075.1 GCA_024635555.1 Saccharicrinis sp. | reverse complement strand
GTTTTCGATGGATTGCTGATCACCGATATCGATGAAAATATGATTATAAATGCCTATGGTGCTGCGTTCGTCCATGGGCACCAGCAAACCGCATTGAAACATATATTGCAAAAGACCCACTGTTTGCAGACAAACAGACTTGCCTCCTGCATTTGGACCGGAGATAAGCAGGATGCGTTGTTCTTTATTGAGTTGTAGGCTAAGTGGTACAACCTCTTTTCCTTCGGCAGAATGTTGCAGGTACAAGAGCGGGTGGGTGGCATCTTCCCAATTTACCTCGGAATGATTGACCATATTGGGCAGACAGGCTTTTATTTGCAAAGAAAATTTTGCTTTGGCACGGATAAAATCCATGATACCCAAAAACTCGTACGAAAAAATCAGATCGGTCAGGTAAGGTCGAATGCTATCAGAAAAAGCAATTAGTATTCGGCTCATCTCCCTGCGTTCGGCATATTCGAGTTCGCGTATATCGTTGTTTATCTCCACAATTTCGGCGGGTTCGATAAATGATGTTTTACCCGTAGCCGACTCGTCGTGTATAATTCCGCTGAGCTTGCGTTTGTTACCGGCCGGCACGGGTATAACGGCACGTCCATCTCTAATGGCCACGTTCACGTCGGCATCTACCAGTCCGTCTTTTTGTGCTTTATTGAGGATGGCGACCATTTTTCGGGAAACGCTGCCTTGCTTTTTCACCATCTCGTTTCGTATGCGGGCAAGTTCGGGCGAAGCACTATCTTTTATCTTACCAAACTTATTTAATATGGCATCTATACGTTCAAATATATAGGGATATACCATCACCTTGGCGGCTATCTCGCGCAAATGGGGATAGGCATTTTGCTCTTCTTTGTTTTTGAAAAACCGTACAATATCTTTTACCGAAAGCAGCGATCGCCGCAGGTCGAACAGTTCTTTCTCCTCTAAAAATAGACCTTCTACCCTAATTCTGTTCAGGGCTCCCCTTACATCGATATAATAACTGGTGGGGAACGATGATTCCTCAACACAGATACGCTTAAATTCGTTGGTTTGGTTTACCCAGCGGTGTACAACATCGTATAAGGTTACAAAGCGCATCTCGTCCACGCGTTCCTTTCCTAATGAGCTTAGGCATTGCTCCTTAATGAGTTCGCGCACTCGGTTAAACCTGATTTTATCTTCAAAAAATTCTGGATATATCAATGGTAATTTTTTATTTGGATGATTTAAAGATACAAAAATAGTAAAAATAAAGGCAGTGGCAATCGAGGTGAAATGGGATGTGCGCTTTAGGTGGATGTAAAAAGATGGAGGTATTATGAGATTTAATAGTTTTTTAATTTTTATTTAAGTGCGATTTTATAGTCGCAACAAAATCTTTCATTTCATCGAACATTTCAAGTACTATTTCATATGTTTATAATTGATTTCATTTGCCATATGGAACTCGCCATTACAATCATTCTCCTTTGTGAGAGACAACTCTCATGGCTCGTTTCATGTTCAATTTCTACATATGAATCGTAATCGCTTTTTGTTCTGCGATTAAACGCTTTGTTCACTATTTTACCATACTTAGTATCAAATATGCCTGCATGGATAAAGTTTTTATTGAACCAGCCTATTAATTGCGCATGTTTTGATGTCTCAAATTCCAAAGTTAAAGCTAAGGCCAGCAATGAATAAAAAATTCCATAATATATCCTGTTAACAGCGGATCTAATTCTGTTGTTTTCAATTAATAATTCAACATCTCGAATGGTTTCATCAGCTTGCTGTAAGCGATACAAAACCAGCGATTTTCTATCGTTATCATTAATGGTCATGCGTAAATTCCCGATTTTAAAGCATTTATAAAAATGGGCTGCTTGCCACGGATAGATTTTAATTCATTGTCTGATATGATATGTACATCCAATAAAATGTCATGTTTTAAATCAATATCATAACACAAATCCAAGATTTTATTTTCATCTGTACCAGAATATTTATTTTTTAATACGATTAAAACATCATAATCTGAGTGCTTTTTTGATTTTCCACTTGTTTGCGAACCAAATAAAACAACATCTCTCACCGAATTGCCAAAATTTTTAATCAAATGGGTTTTTAAGTCGGTTAGTATTATTTTGTTTTCTGCGTTCATCGTACTACATTTTTTATAAAAGTACAAAAAAGAATAAAGATTCTTCCCATTGTTTAGCAATCAAATATTAAATATTAAATCCACATCATCAAGTTAAAAAATATAGAAGTTTTACAATAAAATGAGGGTGCGATTACGTTTGCTATTCATCCGCTGGTCTGTAAATCATTTTTTAAGTAATTCAAGTTAAATTTATTATATTGAATGCCTAATAAAATCATTGTTTATGTTCACCCCGGATCCGCAAAAAATTCTTATCGTTGACGATTCCATGGCCAATATATTGGCATTAAAAGAAGCGCTGAATCAATATGAGTGTGTTGCAGCCACTTCGGGTGGTAATGCTTTATTTTTGGCCAAGGACAAAAAGCAGCCCGATTTAATATTGCTGGATATTGTGATGAAGGGTATGGATGGTTACCAAGTGTGCGTTAAATTAAAGCAGGATAAGACTACCAAGGATATACCGGTTGTTTTTTTAACTTCACAAAGCAACCCGGAAAGTTTGGTAAGGGGTTTTGAGGTTGGAGCAGCTGATTTTATTGTCAAACCATTTAATTTAGATGTACTTAAAGCACGAGTCGCTAACCAACTTAAGTTTAAAAAAATTGCCGATAACAATTCGCTTTATCTAAAATCGATAGAGGCCATTTACGATACCATTACGGACAGTTTGTATTATGCACAACAAATTCAGCAAGCCACGTTGCCGCACAAGGACTATGTGAATTATGTTTTGGGTGAGCACTTCCTGATTTATAAACCGCGCGATATTGTGAGTGGCGACTTTTATTTGGTACACCAAATAGATGATAAAATTTTATTGGTGGTTGCCGATTGCACCGGTCATGGAGTTCCGGGAGCATTGATGAGCATGATGAGTATGGCTTTGATAAATGAGATAATCAATATCGAAAAAAAAGAAATGCCTTGTCAGATTTTAGATCAACTCCGATCCATCATTATCAAAACCTTTACTAATGATGGCAACAATTTGGTTTCGGACGGACTGGATGCTGCGATTGTATTAATCGATCCCAACAATGATATTATGGAGTATGGAGGTGCTAATTCGTCGATATATTTGATTAGAGACGGGGAATTGATTGAATTTAAAGGGGATAGAATGCCCGTAGGGATATATCCAACGCAAACGCCTTTTAGTAATTATAAAATTAATTTGCAGGACGGAGATGCGATATATTTTTTTACAGACGGATATGCCGATCAGTTTGGAGGTGAAGCGAACAGAAAAATGATGTTGGGACATTTTAAGGATTTGCTACTGTCGCATCATAAAGAAAATATGAAAGAACAAGGGGCGCTTTTAAACGCGTATTTTTCGGATTGGATGGGACGTAATGAACAGGTGGATGATATTTTGTTATTGGGGTTCAGATATAAGAGTTCAAAATGAGATACCTTAAAATAAAAGGGTTTTTTTCGATTTGATTACACCATATTTATTTTGCTTGTTATGCAATTCGATGTATTTGACAATGAATAGTTGCTGATTGTGGGTTACATATTGCTAAAGCTATGCCTAGCCTAATGCGGGCTATAACTTTTGAATTTACTATTACTTCGGTTATGATTTTTGTACAATGTAGGTAAGAGTACTTATTTCCCTCGTTCCACCCAATTTTCAAGTTTTATTCCGGATATTCGTTCAAACTCTTTCGTATTCTCGGTAACCATTACAAAGTCATTTTGAGCTGCCGTACATCCAATAAACAAATCTAAATCACTAATCATTGTACCTGCTTTTCTTAATTTGGCTTTTTCTTTTCCGTATGACATTATTGAGTCGTAGATTGGGATAACCGTTACTATTTCAAGTAATTGTTCAATAAGTTCATGGTTCTTTTTCGGATTTTCACTATTTTCAGCACCAAAAACGAGTTCTGCCAATGTTATTTCTGAAATTGCACAATTTTCAGCTTTTGCTACTTCAAATCTTTCTGTTACTCCAAACTTTCCACGAAAAAAATGAATGCAGATATTAGTGTCAAGAAGATAATTCATTAAAATTCAATATTATCGTGTTTGTTAACTCTTGAATTTTTAATCTCATTAATTATTTCATCAGAATCGCGTGAATCTTCCCATGCTCCAGATAAATCTTTTAATTTGATTTTCACTTCATTTTTGTCTTCTATGGATTCTGTCAGTTTTGCAATAAGTCTTTTCTTAGAACTGTTATCTAAACGTGAAAGAAAACCAAAGTATTTATCAATTGTACTATTTGTCAATGTTAAACCCATAATTCATTTTTTCTTTAAAGATACAAATTTCAATCAACATATGTCAGAATTGTGATTCAAATACAAAGGCGAACCTGCCATAGATCCGCCTTTATATTCATCAGTTATTATAAACTTATTTAAGCGCTTTTTTGATATTAGCTTGCGCTGCTGCCACCCTTGCTATGGGCACTCGGAAAGGAGAGCAAGAAACATAATTCATTCCTACGGAATCGCAGAATTCAACTGAGCTGGGATCTCCGCCGTGCTCACCACAAATGCCTACTTTTAAATCGGGTTTGGTGGAGCGACCTCTTTGGGTACCCATTTCGACTAATTGACCAACTCCTTCTCTATCCAGTACTTGGAAAGGATCGGATTTAAGGATTCCTTTTTCAAGATAAATAGGTAAAAATTTGTTGGCATCATCACGCGAGTAGCCAAAGGCCATTTGCGTAAGGTCGTTGGTTCCGAATGAGAAAAATTCGGCTATTTCGGCCACTTTATCGGCTATTAATGCAGCGCGTGGAATTTCAATCATCGTACCCACCATATAATCCACTTTGTCGCCTTTTTCGGTAAACACCAAACTGGCGGTTTCATGAATGATGTCGGCTTGCATCTTCAGCTCTTCAACTGTACCGATGAGAGGAACCATTATTTCGGGTTTGGCCTTAATACCTTTTTTCTTGACCTTTAGCGCCGCCTCAATAATAGCACGGGTCTGCATCTCGGTAATTTCGGGATAAGTATTACCTAAACGGCAGCCTCGGTGACCTAGCATAGGGTTAATTTCCTCTAAATCAGCAATCTTAGTTTTTACCTCGGCTAGGCTAATACCCATTTCCGTAGCCATATCTTGCTGAGCGGCTTCGGTATGCGGTACAAATTCGTGCAATGGTGGATCCAACAGGCGAATGGTAACACTATATCCATCCATGGCTTCAAAGATGCCCTCAAAGTCTTCGCGTTGATAGGGTAGGAGTTTGTCTAATGCAGATCTTCTGCCTGTTTCATCCGACGAAAGAATCATCTCGCGTACCGACTTAATTCTGCCGCCTTCAAAAAACATGTGTTCCGTACGGCACAATCCAATTCCTTGGGCGCCAAACTCACGAGCTACTTTGGCATCTTTGGGTGTGTCGGCATTGGTGCGCACGTTCATACGGGTGTACTTGGTGGCAAAGTCCATAATATGTCCAAAATCACCATCCAAATCGGGTTGGGTTGTTTTTACACTTCCTGCATAAACCTTACCCGTAGAACCGTTTAGAGAAATCCAATCGCCTTCTTTGTACACGTTTCCGTCAATACGCATCACGCGCTCTTTGTAGTCGATTTTTAAAGCGCCGGCACCTGATACGCAGCATTTTCCCATTCCACGGGCAACAACAGCAGCGTGCGAGGTCATACCGCCGCGTGCGGTAAGTATACCTTTGGCTACAACCATACCTTCCAAATCTTCGGGCGAAGTTTCGGTACGTACCAAAATAGTTACAGGATATTTTTTAGCTTCATCGGCAAAGAATATAATTTGACCGGAAGCTGCTCCTGGTGATGCGGGTAGTCCTCTGGCCAATTCCTGGGCTGAGGTGATGGCATCTAAATCAAACACAGGGTGAAGAAGTTCTTCTAACTTATTGGCATCAATGCGCATTAAGGCCATTTTATCATCAATAACTTTTTCGCGAAAAAGATCCATGGCTATCTTTACCATGGCTGCACCTGTGCGCTTGCCGTTACGAGTCTGCAATAACCAAAGTTTCCCGTCCTGAACGGTAAACTCCAAATCCTGCATATCTTTATAATGATTTTCAAGTTTCTTCTGTATGGTAAATAATTCCTTATAAACTGGAGGCATAGCTTCTTCGAGCGATGGGTACATGTCTGCCCTGTCTTCTTCGGTAACGCCTTGCAGCTGGGCCCAACGTAGGGAGCCTTCTTTGGTAATTTGCTGTGGGGTGCGAGTGCCAGCCACCACATCTTCACCTTGAGCGTTGATAAGATATTCGCCGTTAAAAATATTCTCGCCGGTCCCGGCATCACGGGTAAAGGCTACACCAGTGGCAGAGTTGTCGCCCATGTTACCATAAACCATAGCCTGAACGTTAACCGCAGTTCCCCATTCGTCGGGTATGCCTTCCATTCGTCTATATATTTTGGCGCGGTGGGTGTTCCAGCTATCAAACACCGCTGAAACTGCTCCCCAGAGTTGTTCCCAAGCGCTCTCGGGAAAATCGTGTCCTGTTTGTTCTTTTACCGCAAGTTTAAATAAAGTAACCAGTTCTTTTAAATCATCCACCTCCAAATCGGTGTCCAAATCAACACCTTTGCGCTCCTTAACTTCTTCCATGATGCGCTCAAAAGGATCAATTTCTTCCTTCGATTCGGGTTTCATTCCTAATACAACGTCGCCGTACATCTGCACAAACCTGCGATAAGAGTCCCATGCAAAACGAGGGTTATTTGATTTGATAGCAATGCCTGCTACGGAATTGTCGTTGAGGCCTAAGTTTAGCACGGTGTCCATCATGCCGGGCATTGAGGCTCTAGCGCCTGAACGTACGGAAACCAAAAGAGGGTTTTCTTTATCGCCAAAGGAAGAATGGGTTACAGCTTCAATGTTTTTCATTGCCGCTTCCACTTCGCTTTTAAGGAGATCTACAATGGCATCCTTACCTAATTTATTGTATTCGATGCACGAATCTGTGGTTATGGTGAATCCAGGAGGTACGGGAACGCCGATTAGATTCATTTCGGCAAGGTTTGCTCCTTTGCCTCCTAGCAGATTTTTCATGTCAGCCTTTCCTTCGGCTTTTCCGTTGCCGAAAGTATAAACTCTTTTTACAGCCATAATTAACGAATTTTATAAGTTAGAATTTTGAATTTTAAAATATTCATTTTCTGCGCTAATAAAGTAAACGTTTTTTTTTGAGAATAAAAATCTAATAGGTCAGTTAGTTTGGATAAATTAAATCAAAAAAAGAGATGCGGTTGTGCATCTCTTTTTTAAATGGTTTTGGATATAGGGTTATACCATATATTTTTTAATGATGTCTTTAGATTTCATCAAATAGTCAACATACTGCGCCCGTTTATATGCAAAGGGTTCTTTCAGATTTTTTTTTGAGAGCTTACCTTTAAAGTCATCTAACTTATCGTAACCTTTGTTTTTCATCCATAGGCTTAGGTCTTCAAGCATAGTAGTAACCTGTGTAACCCCATTTTTATAAATTGTGCTAACCACCTGTACCACATCGGATCCGGCTAGCAATACCGAAATCATATCTTCGGAGTCGTGAATTCCATTTGAAGCGCATAACGAACCTTTGGTGGTGCCAGATACCAAACCGATATATCTTAACGCTAGCCTATTGTCGTTTTTGCTGCTTAAGTTATAAGGCATTTTTAGTTCTTCAGTTTCAATATCGATGTCGGGCTGAAAGAAGCGGTTAAATAAAACAAAGCCATCGGTTCCTACATTGTCGAAATTACGGATTACGTTAAGGGTGTTTGAATAATAGGGGCTTAGCTTAACGCTTACGGGTATTTTTATGGCCTTCTTAACTTTTTTAAGTATGTCAAGCTGTTCATTTTCAATGTCAGCAGCACTCTTTTTGTTTTCGGAAATGGTATGGTAAAAGTTAAGTTCTATTCCGGCCACACCTGTTTGTTCGAGGTATTTGGCGTATTCTACCCAACTCACATCGTAAAGGCAATTTAAACTTGCAAAAACGGGAATCGAAACTGCATCTACCACTTTTTTAAGTGCCATCAAATGGAGCTTGGGTCCACTGTGTTCGATATTTGGAAAAAGTGTAATCATTTCGGCGTTGCGGTCTTCGTACTCGGTCAAATCTTCTTCAAGTTCAGCAGCTTCCAAATGTATTTGCTCTTCGAAAAGCGACTTGTAAATGATTGCTGCCGCACCGGCTTCTTCGAGTTTTTGAGCCATATTAACATTGGTAACCAGACCGCTTGCTCCTATAATAATGGGGTTTTTTAGCTCAATACCCATGTAGGTTGTTTTTAAATTCATGTTTTTATTTGTTAAGGGGTTTATCAATGATATAAACGCTTTGTTTATTTAAAAGTTTAAAGATAAATGTACATAAACTATTGTAAACGTACTAATCTGTTTGACCTTTTAGTATTTATATCGAGATAAGTAATGGATAATGAGCTTGATACCTTATAATAGACCAGCTTTGATTTTTGCCCTCCTATTTACCCAATTGTACATTACCAACGAAAAAGCAATAATCAGCATGCCGATAATGGGTATAAGTTCCGGTTGTTCATCGGGCAGGAGTACCCAGCTTAAAATAGCTCCAAAAATGGGCACAATAAATTTCCAAATATTTAGGTCCGATACCAATACGCCGGGACGCTGAAGGAGGCTAAACCAGATACTAAAGGCTGCGGCCGAAAGAAAGCTAAGCCATCCCAACGAAATAAAGTAGGCAGGGGGATGATGAAAGCCTGTAAAAGGTTCGTAAAATAAAGATGCAATAAAAAGTACTATGCCACCCAAGCTCATTTGCCATGCATTTAAAGTTGTTGAGGATATCTTCCCCTTTTGTTTTGCCACAAAAACATTGCCTATGCCCGAGGATATATTGCCCACAATTAAAATCCCCATGCCCATTAATTGCATTAATTCATCTTTGTTGCCCCATTCCTTATTGTAAGCTATAAGTGCTATGCCGGCAATGCCCAGCGATATGGTAAGCATCTTGGGTAGCGTGAGCTTGTCGTTTTTTTGCATAAGCGAGGATACAATGGCCGCAAACAAAGGCGAGGAGCCAACCAATATGGCTGCAATGGCTCCCGGAACCAGACTTATACCCACGTAAAACAAACTGTACAAAATCATGGTCTGAAACAGGGATATTTTAAGTATCAGCCAAAAATGATTTTTGATGGCATAGAAAAAGGTTTTTATGTTTTTGGTTAGAGGTATCAATATTACGCCTGCCAAAAAAAAGCGCACCCCGGCAAATTGAAGCGGAGTGGTAAATTCCAAACCTATTTTTATTCCAGCAAATGCCGTTGACCACAGCAAGCAGGCTATGATGGCTAAAAAATAGGTGTGGTTTAGTACGTTTTTCATTTAGATAAAAGACAATTAGATGATAGATTGTTAGACAAAAGACTGATACCTGCCAGTCCTTCGGCAGGTGTGGATAATAGGGTTAATCTATAATCTGCGCGCTGCCAAAGCTTTCCGCGAGTGCAATAGCTATTCTGCGGAGGCGCAAGACTGTAAAAATAGCTTTTCCTGAGCCTCTGGGGTTCTTTTCATCTTAAAAAAAAGTATTTACTCCTTTATTTTCGGAAAGCCAAATAAAATGGCCATTAACGAAATAACGCCCATCAGGTAAGGGTAAAATAAATATTGCATTATTTCAAATGGTGATACCATGGCACCTGCCAAACCAATAACTGCCAGCAACTGTGCACCATAGGGCAGTAAGCCTTGCATAAAACACGAAAAAGTATCTAAAATACTTGCCGAGCGGCGTGGTTCTATTCCATACTCTGCCGAAATATCTTTGGCCAACGGACCCACCATTAATATGGTTATGGTATTATTGGCCGTAAATACATTCACAATGCAGGTGAGGAAGGCCAGACTGTATTCGGCTCCTTTTTTAGTTTTAGTTTTTTTTGCG
>JAGXIO010000074.1 GCA_024635555.1 Saccharicrinis sp. | reverse complement strand
GGAGGTAACCGATGGCCCATTGGTTAACCGTCACCGCCCTAGTGTGGATGTTTTGTTTCGATCGGTGGCAATCAATGCCGGAGCTAATGCCATTGGGGTTATTATGACAGGCATGGGTGCCGATGGTGCCAAAGGATTGCTCGAAATGAAGAACGTGGGTGCACATACCATAGCCCAGGACGAGCAGTCGTGCATTGTTTTTGGAATGCCGCACGAAGCAATCAAACTCGAAGCGCATAAACAAATCCTCTCCCTCGATTCTATAGCCGGGGCAGTGCTTAAAAAATGTAGTGTGTTGTAGTTTTTTAATATTTAAATTAATTCTATAATGAATTATAAATTTCATTGGAAAGAAAATAATGCCGTAGTTACTTTTGAAGGAGATGTCAAGTATAATGACATTTTTCTTTCAGATGGAAAAATATATGGTGATTCAAGATTTGACTTAATGACATATGCTATTTATGACTTTTCAGAAGTGAATAATTTATTAATTACGGAAGCCGACTTGAAAATATTATCCGTGTTAAATATATCTGCATCTAAATGGAATAAGAAACTAAAAGTGGCATTGATTATTACAAGCAAAAATATAGCAGATGTACTTTCAATTTATATTCAACTAATGGAAAAGAGCAGTTGGAGTATAAAAATATTCAATACACGTGAAAAAGCTTTCGAATGGACTGAAAATGAATAGCTATTTTCTTTAAAGCTCTAGCTTTACAAGCTTGTAGGCCTAGTAACTTTCAATAAAAAATGAAAAAGCATTTTAATACAACTTTGTCATTAACACAAAACAAATAATACAATTTAAAATGTGGGGAATATTTTGATATGATGGGAAAAGAATTAAAATTTAATTATCTAAAAAACAGTGAACTTTATGTCGCAAAATTCATTTAATTAGTTGATAAGATTTATTTTTAAAATGCCCCGAATAAAATAGCCCCAAAGTATAGTGAATAAGTATAAATTAAGATGGATAAAGCGATTTAAGGTTTGGCATAAATGGCCAGCCATTATTATTTCTTTTTTGGCCTTGTTATTTGCAGCCTCGGGCATAGTGTTGAATCACCGTCCCTTATTTTCAAACACCAATATATCCCGAAAAATACTGCCCACAGGATATACCTATGAAAACTGGAATTTAGATACCATTAAAGGTAATCTGGTTTTATCGCAGGATACCGTGTTTATTTATGGAAAGGGAGGTGTATATCTTAGCGATAAAAATTTTAGCACTTTTAACGAGTTCAATAAGGGCTTTGAGCAGGGTGTCGACAATCGTTCGGTGGTGGCCATGCAGTACACCTACCAAGCAGGTTTGATAGCGGGAGCATTAAGCGGACTTTTTGGCTTCGATGGACAAAAAGGATGGTATAAAATTGACTTGCCGGTTACCAACCAACGAATAACCGATGTGGCCGTAAAAGAAGATACCCTATTGGTGCTTACTCGCGATTATTTGTTAAAGACGGTGGATCTAAAATCATTTGAAAAACATCAACTTCCCGCACCATTTAATTATAAAAAAGAGACCTCATGGTTTAAGTTTTTGTGGAACTTGCACAGTGGGGAGTTGTTTGGTATGGTGGGTAAGCTATTTGTCGATTTGCTTGGTATTGTAGTCATCATACTCAGTATAACCGGCCTCATCCATTTTTTTTATCCTAAAATTATAAAAAAAGAAAACCAAAAAAGTAAAATATATCGTGCGATAAAAAATACCAATTTGCGCTGGCACAATGTGTTGGGTTATATTGGTGCCCTATTTGTGCTAAGCAATGCCCTAACCGGCATGTTTCTGCGCCCGCCTTTGCTCATCCCCATTGCCAATGCTAAAATGGGTATTATTCCATACACCAGCCTTGATAACCTTAACCCGTGGCAGGATAAACTGCGGAAGATAGTTTGGAATGCTTCGCTTCAAAAATATGTTATCTCCACTTCAGATGGTTTTTACTTTGCAAATGAGCAATTGAAGCAAATGGAAACTCCAAAAGTGCCAGAGCCACCGGTGAGTGTAATGGGATGCAATGCGCTACAGCAAGTAGATAAAAATGAGTATTTGGTGGGTTCGTTTTCCGGTCTTTTTAGCTGGAACGTAAACTCCGGAGCCATTTATAATATGGGTTCCCGGGAACCTTGGCAAGCTACTGCTAAAACCGGTCGGCCAATCTCCGATCATATGGTCAGTAGTTTGGTTTATCTCGATAATGCAAACATTTGGTATTCTGATTACAATAAGGGCATCACACCTATAAGCGGAGAGCGCGATTTCCTGGCCATGCCACAAGTGGTTGCGGATACTCCGATGTCATTATGGAATTTAGGATTAGAGATTCATACCGGAAGGATATTTGAATGGCTGCTAGGCCCGTTTTATATTCTTTACGTACCACTCTCCGGATTGAGTATGTTGGTGGTTTTAGTAAGTGGTTTCTTTTTATGGTTTTGGATACATCGTGGCAAACCAAAAAGTAAGAAAGTAAAAAACGAGTCAGAATAAAAGGTTTGCTAATTACCAGAAACCGTTCTATTTTGGGTGTATAATGCAACTCGATTTATGAAATTTTTGGCAAACTTTAGCTAAAAAGCTTATCGCAATAGCAATGAACATCTCCCTATACACTACGTTGACGATATATTTTTTACTCCATCATAGCACTAACATTTTAGCCTCGCCTAATTCCCAAACAACATCCCGTAAGGGCGTGCAATGGTTTGAGCCAGTGGATCTAAACCAACATTTCGACTAAAGCGCATATACTCCTTACCCTGCACAAAAACAAGAATGGAGGGGGCGGTAAAAACGGAGTTTTGTGCAGCCGTTTCGGGTACTTGCTCAATATCACAATAGGCCATTTTTACTTTAGGAAAATCACTCGCTAATAAGGCTTTCACTTTTGGCAACAGCACTTTACACACGCTGCATCTGTCGTGCGAAAAGTAGGCAAGCACCATATCGTGAGATTTTAACAGCAATTCAAAATCAGTTAATGAACCTATATTTTGCATGGATGTAAAGGTTAAAAATAGATCGTTAGATCAATAGATTGCTATATTTTTAGATGGTCACGTGCCGCCAGCAAAAAAACTCAGCGGAGGATCGAGGCATTGGACTTATTTCTGCCTCCATATCATTAGTACTGACCCGTACTCAGCATCACCAAGGTACAACCATGAATCACTTCGATGTTGTTTTCTTTGGCTAGTTTTTCCAGTTCTGGGTTTTCTGTTCCAGGATTTAAAATGATGCGTTTCGGTTTTAGTTGTGTGATGAGGTCAAAATACACGGGTTGATTTTTTGGCCCCACGTACATCGTTACGGTATGCACGTCTTCGTTTTTATCTATTTCCTTCTGTATTTTAATTCCATGCACTTCGCCTGTTCGTGTACCCAAGGCTAATATGGGATGAAAGTGTTCTTTTAACATTTTAATAGCCTTGTACGAATATCTCTCGGGGTTTTCGCTGGCTCCAATCACTAAAGTCTTCTTCATAAAAAAAGGTATTAAATTTATCAATACAAATATACAGATTATTTACTTTGTTTCTGTATTAAAACGCTTGCATAGGCAGTCACCCCTTCCTGCGTGCCCACAAAACCTAATTTTTCGCTGGTGGTAGCTTTAATGGCAATATCCTCGGTATCTATTTCCATTACCCTAGCCAGGACGGTTTGCATTTCCGGAATCAAATCTTTCAGTTTGGGTTTCTCGAGGCAAATGGTACTATCTATGTTACTTATTTCAAAACCTTTTTCTTTGATAAGTTTTACGGTCCTACGCAACAATATCTTACTGTCGATACCTTTAAAATCGGCAGAGGTATCCGGGAAGTGAAAGCCTATGTCGCGCAGGTTGGCAGCGCCCAGCAATGCATCGCAGATGGCATGGATCAACACATCGCCATCCGAATGACCTATGGAGCCTTTGCTGTGGGGCACGTGTATGCCACCTATCCACAACTCTTCTCCTTCGCCCAGTTTATGCACATCGTATCCAAATCCTATTCTTATTTTCATCTTTTTAAAATTAGTATTGAGAATCAAGTATCAAGACCTTCCTCATAAATTTTTAAATATTTTAAGGGTTAGCCCGAGAAAACAATGTTTATTGCAAAAAGGATGAGATACTTGACGTTATTTACCGTAGTAATATCCAACAAAAATAAGCAAAAAAATCCCGAACAGTATGTCCGGGATTATATCTTTCGCAAATCAATAATTTACACTGATGTTTTACCTTCCCATCTTATCTAGGTCAAAACCTAATGAAAATCGAATGGTATTGGCCAGTGGGTTGCTTTGTGATATGGCAATGATGTACGAAGCATCAATGGTAAACATGTTAAATTTAAGGCCTGCTCCGGCAGTTGCAAATTTACGGTTTCCAATTATTTCATCTTCATGATAATAACCAGCCCTAATGGCAAATTGGTTATCGTACCAATATTCTCCTCCCACCGAAATCCTTAAATCTTCTACTGCAAAATCGCCAAAGCTCTGAAAAAAGGAGGCAGGCACCGAAAGGTCGCTTCTATCAATGCTATCATCCTTAGCTACCATGTAACGATTTATGTCCACGGTGAATCCCACTTTGTTGTAACGGTCAATTTCAGTGGTGTAGGCTCCTCCTATTCGCAGGTTAGCAGGTAGGAAATACTGATCGGTACCTCCGTTGTACGATATTGGTGAACCAATGTTCGAAATGTTAATCCCAGCCGAAACATCACCTTTTCTACCGCCCCATTTTACATTTTGCAAGTAAAAAAAGTTAAGGTCGGCAGCGAAAGCATTACCCGGTAAGGCATCTGCTAAACCTGTTCCATTTTGTATATCGGAACGTATATACCTAAAAGCTACCGAGCCTGATATATTATCCGAAAGTTTTAAGGAATACGCAGCATCAAGGGCAAATTCGTTTGGCCTGCCGGAGTATCCAAAGTCGTCCGCTGTTTCCCTAAAAATTATTTCTCCCAGCGAAAAATAACGTAAGGAAGCGCTTACAGTTTGCATTTTATCAATACGTCGGAAAAAGGTAAGATAATACAGGTTGATATCGCCTACCAAATCACGCAGCCATGGCGTAAACGAAAGGGATACACCCATATCTTGATCCAAAAAAGCATACTTACTGGAGTTCCAGTGCTGCGAGTTGATGTCGGGTGTCGTGGCCACTCCGGCATCGCCCATGGCACCACCCCTGGATTCGGGTGTGATAGTTAAAAAGGGCACGGCTGTCCGCGGAAAAGCCTCTTCATACTTGGTTTTTTCTTGGCCGTTTATATGTAAGGATGAAACAATTACCATTAAAAGTATTATCCCGGTTTTTAAAAAAATGTTTTGCATAGTTTATGTTCGTTATTTATTTGTTCGTTATTTTAGGACTACAAATTTAGGACTACAATTGTAAACTCAAAATTTTTAGAAATATTATCGACCCACCATTATTTTACCCGAAAAATGCCCTTTACGTCCACTTTGCGAGCTAAACATTAGTTTGTAAATATAAATGCCTGGATTAAGTGCCTGGCCTCCGGTGGTCTGTGCTTTAATCTCGATAGGCGGAATTGTGTTAATGAGTGACACCACCGCGCTATTTTGTTGCGAAACCAATTGTCCACTGGTGTTATATAACAACAATTGAATGTCGAGCCTTGAGTTGGGTTCGTCGTGCTGGAAGGAAATATATGAAAGACCTCCAGAGACAATCGGAATAGGAAATACCTTGATATCTGAAATTCCTACTTCTCCACCTTCTGACACCTCAAAACGAATGGTAGCAGTAGATGAATTGTTATAGGTATCCCAAACCTTTAAAGTGAGGGTATGGTTTCCAATTTCCAAATTGGGTAGTTGTCTCTCAACAGTTCCCTCTTGATAGCTATTGAGGGAGGCCTGAAAATCGTTGTTTAAGACAATTGGATCGGATGTATTCTCGTCGATAACAGCAGTAAGGTTATGTCCAATCCCGTTTCCGGTGGTATTAATACCAGACACGTCAAATATATCGGCCAACAAAATAGGGCTAGACCCAACCTTGCTTCCGTTAGTAAACTTTTTGTTGTTGAGCCACAAGTCAATTTCCGGTCCAGTATCATCCTGCATGGCACTGCCATCTATTCCGCCAATAATTACATCCGAAAAGGCACCAAAGGCCTCCTGTTGATTTTCATCCGAATAGGCATAATAACTAATTTTTCCTTTGTCGAAATTGTACCTGATATCTTTAGGTATGATAAATTCAGTTGTAAAAACCCCGTTAGTTACACTTGCCGAACCCTTAAAAATAACATTATCAAATGTGTCATAATTAAAAGGAGTGGCGCCATTGTTGCCCCTCGTGGTCACACGGCTCTGCTTGTCGTAAACCAAAACGAAAACCCGGCCATTAAAATCAGTTTTTACTTTATTTAGGCCATCAGTAATTTGCCCTGTAATTTCAATTTTGCTCAGTGCCTTTAGGCTGTCGATGGGAGCTGCTACTTCTATTTCGGCCACCTTCATCATTACATCTTTATCATTTATCTTTAGAGTGGTGACTTTTGCTTTGGGATAAACCAAACGAATGGCGGGATCGCCCAAAAGCGAAAAATTTAACTTATTTACCGTTGATGACAAATTATTTTTAGTGTTCATCATTATCTGACCCAAGGTAAAAGGTTCGTTACTGGAGGTATCCATCTCGAATACAAAGTTATAAAAACTCGAGTTGAGCTGTTGATTTAAACTTGAATACACAATTCGGGTTGTGGAGAAAAGTGCAATAGCTCCTCCAAGAGGATTTAAAAATACCTCCTCGCCCGCTGTGGTTATGTTTTTATCATCAAAACGACTAAACTCGCATGTGGCAGTCACAAAAAGAGCCAGTTTATCAATGTTGTTCCAACTGGCAATGTGCGATTTGGTAATTACTTTTTCATGGGCTAATACATTTACGCCACCATGTCCGGTATAATTAAAAATTAAACTCCCTTTAACAATAGCATTGTATATATCCTCTTCGATACCCGGAATGCTATACCCCGATGTTGCGGTTATTTTTTCGTAAGCATCAAAATACAATTTTGATATGTTAAATTCGGGGTGAGTAGCCTTCAACCCAATAGTGAGGCCATTGGCATCCCTCATATGAATATTGTTATCGCCATCGTCGCCCACAAAGGTCAGGTTACTTTTCCACTGATCGTTGCTTTGTTGGTAATAATATTTGTATGTTTTATCCACTGCATTTTTAGCCTCCTCCAATGTATTTACCGGAAACCGTCCTATTCCTATGTCCACCTTGTTGGAGGGGATATTGGCTCCTTCGCCGGCATCTAAAAATCCCATATAATCGTCGGATACATATGATTGGGTTTCATGTAAAGAGTTATCTGATTGGTAGGTAGGTATTTTATTGGTATTATCAGCAATCCCCTGTCGGTTGTCGTAGGAACCATCACCAAACAATAGCAAATTTTTTGGCTTTTTGCTTTGGTCTGTTCCTGCCTTGTCGTAAAGCATCCGCACGAAGCTACGAATGGCGGTTACATCGGTTTTACCCGACGAAAACTCATTGTAAATATGTTCGGTGTTTATCACGCTATAACTCATTCCATTGTAGCCTTTATGTATCTCGCCCAACCTACTGGCTTCGGCCAAAAAATCAGGATGACTTACAATAACATAATCAACGAAGGGGCTGGCATGAAGATTTTGATTGGCTACGTTTTGAACAAAAACAGGACTTGCAAAAACTCCTGAGGGGTCAAATGCAACAAACTCTTTTAGCTCGCTTGCCAAATAATTAAAGTGAATAGAAGATCCCTGTGTGCTTGTCTGTATGTTAAGCGGCACTAATGGATTTGTAACGTCCCAAACATTTAGGTTGCTGGCATTATTAAGGATGTATTTCACCTTGTTATCACTACCAACCACATCCATGTTTCTAAATGCCAGTTCATTGCTTACGAAAGCCAATTTGCGATCCACGTTAATGCATAAATAATCTAAATATCCAATGGAAGAGGTCTGGCTATCTTTCAGTTTGTGATTGATGTTTATGTTAACATTGTTGTCATTGTTGGTGAAAGAACCGTAGAGGGAACCCTCTTGTGCAAAATAACTGGTACCACTTGAAAGATCCACGCTATTAACATTAGTACTTGTAAAAGCATTGCCGTTGGCGGATAGTTCAAATGTGGTTGCTGAAGACGAGCGGGCTGCAACTTTTGCGTACACTGTTGCATCTGAACCAATCACTACATTCGGGAAACTAAAACTAAAGGTGTAATCTTTTTTGGCGTAGTAGTCAAATTTTTCGCCATACCACACATTGCCCGAACGTATCAGATTAAAAACATCATCTTCGTGATAGCCGTAATCGTTAAAATAATCCACCTCCTTATTAGAATCACCAGTCTGCAAATCAGATGCTACGAGTGTTCGTGACGGCATATCTTTTTCGGTTATAAAATAATAGGAGTAATCGCTAAAGCGGTTTTTTTCATGTTTAAATATTTCTTTATAATTGTCATAGTTCCATATTACAGGACCTTGGGCATAAAAATAGATAGCATTGTTACGATGCATAATTGCATTTTCAACCAAGTCGTCGGGTCTATATTCATCGTTCGATGCAGGTAGCATTGCACCACCATTACCGTATACACCAACGTTAGCAGGATTTGAAACACCCCATTCTTTTAACTTGGCATAGCTTATTTTGTGAATACCCGATTTCTCAACGCTCACTTTAACCCATTTTCCTTTGCTAAGTACTGAGTTATCGGCATACGATGAGGAGTTTTGAATGCTTTTTAATGAGTTGGCTTTTGGTTGGTCATAAGAAATGAGAACGCTGTACGAAACCAATTTTTTAAAAGTCTGAGCTTCTTTGGGTTTAATTAAAGGGGTTAGCGATAAATCCAAAAAAAACTGCTGGCCGTTTTGCGATGTGGAAAAAGAAAAATCCAGCTCTTCATTTCCCACTTTATCTTTAAAATAAACATGCTCTTGCGGAGTAGGCCATATATAAAGTGGGTTTTCGATGGATACCTGAATGTTCTCTGGCTTTATACCATAGGGTAATTTTATGGATTGACTCAGCATGGGTATATTTGTTTCGGAGTGTAGGTCGCCCATATCCGAAAACTGGAGAGTTGTTATTTCTTTTCCATGCTGACTTATGATGGCAGGTTCTGCCCACTCAAC
Organism: Saccharicrinis sp.; assembly: GCA_024635555.1. GTDB lineage: Bacteria > Bacteroidota > Bacteroidia > Bacteroidales > Marinilabiliaceae > Saccharicrinis. Next base: position 18,364 of record JAGXIO010000074.1, on the reverse strand, counting down.
GGTTTTATCTTCTTTTATACTTATCTGGCTGTTGGCAACCATACTAATTATACAAAAAAATCCCCACACCCCAATCTTTCTAATATTCATAAAAGTTCTTGTTTTTTTTGCATCTATACTATATGATACATTAAACGTACCGCAAACACATGTTGTTTATAAGATAAACCACAAAAGTAAAAAAAAGTATAAAAAAAGAATGTCTAATACACGATTTCAAATATTATAACGTTTACATCTATATATTATTATACTGTGCATTTTTGAATTTAACGCAAAATAATAAATAAGGTTGCAAGTTTAGTATAAACAAGGTTATATAATAGATGAAAGACCTATTTTGCTAAATTAATTATTGCCTAAGCATAAAAAAATGAAAAGAATAATTAGAGGATGCTAACCTTTTTCTATTTTTGCAGTATAAGATTACAATTGTTTGTAAAAACGAGATGCTAAAAAAGCAATGAAAATTGTTTTATCAATTAAGATAACTTAAAGATTATATTTCGCTATGAAGCTTAAAATTAGACTTTTAAACATTGCCCTTGTACTTGGGCTTGTTGCGATAACTTCCTGCGGTAAGGGTGGTTCCGGCAATGTTTCTTCTGTTACCGGATGGGAGTATAATGATCCCAACAACGGAGGATTCGAATATTATGATGGATATGAACAAGAACTCGGGCCTGGACTGAAATTTGTTGAGGGCGGTACTTTTATTATGGGTCGAGTAGAGCAAGATGTAATGCACGACTGGAATAATATACCAAGACGCGTTACGGTTCCTTCCTTTTATATGGACGAAACCGAGGTAAAAAATGTGGACTACAGGGAATATCTGCATTGGATAAACAGAGTGTTTGTAGATTATCCCGAAGTATATAGGAAAGCACTTCCTGACACCTTAGTTTGGCGCAGAGCTTTGGCTTATAATGAGCCGATGACAGAAAATTACTTTAGACATACCGCTTATAGCGAATATCCTGTGGTAGGTGTTAATTGGATTCAGGCCAGTGATTTTTGCCAGTGGAGAACCGATAGGGTTAACGAAAAAATATTGGTTAAGATGGGTGTGCTGGAAATGGATATAAACCAGAAAATGGAAAACAACTTTAATACCGAAGCATATTTATATGGCCAATACGACGGTATTGCAGGTAAAAAACCCATGGAAAGTTTGGATCCAGCCAAAGATAGTAGACGTGTTCGTTGGGAAGATGGTTATCTTTTACCACGATACCGCCTGCCCACCGAAGCTGAATGGGAATATGCAGCGCTTGGACTAATAGGTAACTCGCAAGAAGAGCGTATGACCAGCCGCAGAATATATCCTTGGGACGGACATATAACCCGAAACGCGGATAAGAATGAGAGAGGTAAAATGATGGCCAACTTCGTGAGAGGAAGTGGTGACTATATGGGTATGGCAGGCGACTTAAACGATGCCGGTGATATTACAGTTAATGTGCACTCTTATTATCCCAACGATTATGGTTTGTATTGTATGGCGGGTAATGTTAACGAGTGGGTAGCCGATGTTTACCGCCCTCTTTCCTTTGACGAAGTGGATGAGTTTAGTCCGTATAGAGGTAACGTTTTTAAAACTAAAGTTACTGATGAGGAAGGTTTTCTTGTTGAAAAAGACAGCTTAGGACGTATCCGCTACAGGTTAGAGGACGATAAAGATATTATGGGTCGTAAAAATTATAGTACTGCCGATAACCGTAACTATAAGGATGGTGACGTAGCATCAAACATAACCAGTGGCGACGCATGGTTAGATACCGAGAAGGATACCAAAGATATGTACGGTGCACATGATGGTAAAATGGGTTCTTTAGTGTCTGACAAAACCAGAGTATACAAAGGTGGCTCATGGAGAGACAGAGCGTACTGGTTAAGCCCCGGAGCTCGTAGATATTTAGATGAAAGCGAAGCTCGTGATGATTTAGGTTTCCGTTGCGCTATGACCAGGGTAGGAAGTCCTATTGAAGCCGCAAACAGGAGATAACAAATTTTTTTCATAATTTTTTAAAGGGTCGGTTCATTTGAATCGACCTTTTTTTATTTTTGTAGCATGACGACTATAAAACAATTGCACGATATTTTTAAAACTAGTTCGGGCGTTTGCACCGATACCCGAAAAATTATAGCCGGATGCCTATTCTTTGCACTAAAGGGAGCTAACTTCAATGGTAATTTATTTGCTGCTAAGGCATTGCAGCAAGGCGCAAAAAAAGTAGTGGTGGATGAAGCGGCGGTGGTCCTGAACGAAGATTATATTTTGGTGGATGATGTGCTCACCTGTTTACAGGAGCTATCCACCTATCATAGAATTAGTTTGGGCATACCCATTGTGGCCATAACGGGCTCCAATGGAAAAACCACTTCCAAAGAATTGATTAAAGCCGTGTTGGATACAAAGTTCAATACATATGCCACTAGGGGTAATTTAAACAATCATATCGGCGTGCCGCTAACTTTGTTGTCGTTAACTGCAAATTCAGAGATAGGTGTAGTTGAGATGGGAGCAAATCATATCGGTGAAATTGCGTTTTTATGCCAGATTGCCCTACCTAACGTAGGCTTGATAACCAATGTGGGGAAGGCTCATCTCGAAGGCTTTGGCTCCTTTGAAGGGGTGAAAAAAGCCAAGGGCGAACTGTACCGTTTTATAGAAAAGCAAAATGGGACTCTTTTTGTGAACAAGGGGAATAGCCATTTGCTTACCATGCTAGATAAAGGCGCCGAGTTATTTTTTTATGGCGAAGATGAGGATTGTAGGATTAAGTTGGAAGAACTAAGAAATACCGCCAACTTATCGTTTACAGCAAGCATAGATAATACTATAGTGGATGTTGATGCTCAATTGATGGGAGGCTATAATCTCGAGAATGCTTTGGCCGCAATGGCTATAGGTAGTTATTTTGGTGTTGATGCAGATGATATTGCACAAGCTATTTGTAACTATACCCCCGATAACAACCGTTCGCAATTGGTTGTTTCGGCAAAAAACAAAATACTGTTCGATGCCTATAATGCGAATCCTACCAGCATGTTGGCGGCACTCCAAAATTTCGTTTCACTCAAGGACGATAACAAGCTGGTTATTCTGGGCGAGATGAAAGAGCTTGGTGAAGATAGTGCCAAAGAACATATTGCCATACTAGATTTTTTGAGGAACGACAAATCCTTGAAAGTATATTTAATTGGAGAAAATTATAAGCCACTTTTAAAAATGGAGGATGGCTTTAAATGGTTTAAGGATGTAAATGATTTAATGCTGGAATTGAATTACAGTTCTGTACAAAATTCTTTTGTTTTGGTAAAAGGTTCGCGCAGCAACCAACTGGAGAAGTTAAAAGAAGTGCTCTGAAAATATTGAATTCTCAAGGTTGATAGTTAGCTGCACTGCCTATTAGGAAGACATCATTATTGATTATTTTGGCCGATACTATTCATTTGTAATTGTCAATTAATAGAGAGGCATCGCTTTAAACTATGCCTCACTATTATAAGTTAAATTATTAGAAAGGAAAATCCTCTTCCAGTGCATTGTGCTCACTTTCCACTTCTATGGGCTTTTGAGCCATTACGTGTACAGTGTTACTGACCACATAAATGGCCTTATGTGGATAATCCACAGGGCAAGGATGCTCACATGCACCACATCCAATGCATAAATCCTGGTTCACCTCGGGTATCACCAAGCCATCGCGATATGGAACCATGGTTACCGCTTTAGTAGGGCAGTGCTCCGAACAAGCACCACAATCTGTTCCATCTCGATGCACCACGCAATTTCCCTTTACAAATACCGCTTTACCCAACTGGGTGAGCTGTTTCTCTTCCATAGGCAAAGGCATGATGGCACCGGTAGGGCATATCTCGCTACATCGCGTACAATCAAAATTACAGAATCCGGCATGTGCATAATCCATGTGCGGTTGCATAAAACCAATCAGGCCATACTCTGTTAAGGCAGGCTGTAACACATTGGTGGGGCAAGCCGAAACACAAAGTCCGCAGGCAGTGCATAGGCTATTGAAACGCTCCAGACTCTTTGAGCCCGGAGGGGTAACAGGATGCTCCCGTAGCGACAGTTTTAAAGGTGCAAGGTCTTCAAATTCGCCGTTTCCCTGGCCATCATGGCTCACACTTTGCCCACGCTGAGCCAAAATAGTTGAACTAGCCGTAATAGCTAACAAGGTGGCAATGGCTCCTCTTCTACCTAATTTCTTTTCGCCAGGCACCAGCTCAATTTTATTGCTGTCGGATTTAGATAGAGTGTATTTAATGGCATCATCGTTACATACAGGGAGGCAATCGTAACAAGCCACGCACCGCGAATAATCAATCTGATGTGTTTTTAAATCTATGCACTCGCTTTTGCAAATGCTGGCACATTTGCCACATTTAGTGCACTTATCACTAGAAATTTGAACTTTAAACAAAGCTTTTTTAGAGATGAGACCCAATAAAGTTCCTACGGGGCAAATCAAATTACAAAACAAGCGTCCGCGTTTGTAGGATAGGTAAGCTATCAATACAAAAAATAGAGCCACATAAAATATCATGGCCCAAGGCGCACGGATAGTTTCAATAAGATGAAGTGTGTAAATCTTTTGTCCTTGCAACACGTTGGCTATGCCATTATTTATCCAAACAACAAGGGGTTTAATGGTATAAGTAAAAATCCGTCCTGCATTGCTATAGGGATCCAGCAGGTTAACAACGAGTGAAATACCTGCCAAAAAACTAACAACAGCAAGAACCAGCAAGCTGTAACGCACGATGGGATGTGCTTTTTTAAATTTTAAAAATACTTTCTTCTTACTTCTCTTTCGAGCGATGAATGTAAAGACATCCTGTAAAATACCCAACGGACAAATAGCCGAGCAATATATTCGCCCTAGCAAAACCGTTAACAGGATAACGATAATAAAACCAATAGTGGTAAAGGATATTACCTGAGCAAATTTTAGCAGCGATGGAACAAACTGTAAAAACAGAATGCTCGAGGTTATCTGCTCGGGTAGCAGCTCGTAAATATCGATAAACGAAAATAGTGTAAGCGAAAAAAACAAGAGCGCTACAATCACTCTTGTTTTTTTTAATGCAAAATACGACATCCTGATTATATTTTAATACGATGTATGTTTAGTTCGCTCAAGTTTTTGTTGCCGATACCCATGGCATGGGCTATGTTGATGTGCCCAACTTCTTCGGGTTCGATACCAAACATTTTAGCTGCAGCAGCATCCGTAGCCACAATATCGGTAGAGGCAATCAATGCTTTTAGGTTTACCACATCGGCGGTAGATACTCCACGCGGACCATTTTTTGTCATCATGTTGTACCCGTCTATAATGGTGAGGTCGGGTTTACGATGCAAGGCTATGTCGGCAATGCATTGGTGCAAATCATTAGCATGGAAAAACTTCCGATCCCAAACAATGCCCATCAAATTTTTCATTCCCAAGGAAAGTTTTGTAGAAGCATGATGTTTGAGCACGGGTACGTTGATAAACACATCGGAGCTTTGTATCAATTCGTGCACTTTTGCACTCTTGAGGCTTTTGCCTTTGGCGATGTTCACTTCCTTATAATAGCTTTCGGTATTTCCAGGAACCATTTTACCGCCTGCTTCTTTCACATGTTTTTCTATTTGGCTGTTGCTGTAACACCTGTCCCACTTATTGCAGGTATTATCGAACACGTTTACCTCGGAAGCACCTGCCTCCAAGCAACGTTTTACGATATGACCCACTAAACCTGGATTGGTATTGGCAGCCCTTTCGGGTCCTGCATCCCATCCTATATTTGGCTTAACCAAAACCGATTGGCCTTTGGACACAAATTTACCCAAACCGCCCAACGCCTCCATGGCCTTGTCGAACATCACCTCCGATTCGCCGCCTCTAACAGCCACTAAATCAGTTTTCGATACAGCATTACCGGCCATCAGAGAATCCAAACCTCCAAACAAGGGTCCTACACCCGTTAGCAATCCAATTCCTATGCCTGTCCTCAAAAAATCTCTACGTTGCATCATATCTCCACTTATTTAAATCATTAAACTCCATCCTTATTAAGGATGACCTTAAAGTTAAGGTTTTAAAAGGATTGATTTACAGTAACTATTTAATTTATAAGGATTATAAATAGCTAAATGTAAAGTGGTTAAGAAACCTATTGCACAAACATTATTTTTTATTTATCTTATAAAAGATTAACCTGCTACACCTTTGTTATGAGCAATTACTTCAGTGATTTTTTCAAGTTATTTTTTCCGCATACCTGCCTTATATGCAACTATGCCTTGTATCAACATGAGCAACACATATGTAGGAAGTGTATCAAAAATCTTCCACGATCGTATTTTCATTTGGCTGATGAAAATCCGTTGAATAAGATTTTTTGGGGAAGGGTAGAAATTGAAAAAGTAGTTTCGTTTTTGCTCTACACCAAAGGAAGCCATGTAAAACAGATTTTGCATTCGCTTAAATATGGCAACCGAAAAGAAGTTGGTTATGAGCTGGGCAAGATGTACGCCAAAGAGTTGGCAGATATTAATTTCTTTGGCAACCTGGATTATTTGGTGCCCATTCCCTTACATCCCAAAAAGCTGAGCCTGCGTGGATACAATCAAAGCGAATGGATTGCCAAAGGATTGGCCGAGCATCTGGGTGGAAAGGTGGTGGCAGACAATCTTTATAAAAAGATACATACCTCAAGCCAAACCAATAAGGGACGATTTAGCCGCTGGGAAAATATAGCAAATAGCTTTGATGTAAGGGATACTGGTTTATTCGAAAATAAAAAAGTATTATTGGTGGATGATGTGCTAACCACGGGAGCCACTATTGAGGCTTGTGCCGCCACGCTATCCAACATTAAGGGAATAACTATTTATGTGGCTACGCTGGCTTATGCTTGCGATTAATTTGCAAACATGCGACCAAACTCATAATAAACCGATAAGCTTACAGAGTGATTATATTGTCCAAATTTACCATCCATCCATTTTGCCGGTGGTTGCCAGTCGTATTTACCTCCATATGCTTTTCTGGCTCTTGTAAAAGCATAACTCCACCGCAAATTAACCAACATGCGAGGATAAACCTGATAACTGATACCTGCAAGGCCCGATATTTCATAGTCCTCAAAAGGGTAAGAAGCGTTTATCGTTCCGTTTTCGTCCTCCTCCGAGGAATGGATGAGCGCACCAAAAGCACCCCCCACCTCAAACATTAGATCATTGACTCTTAACTTGGCAAGCAAGGGTACTTCCATATAGTTAAGGTTTAGCTTGTAAAGCGTGTAATCGCTTTTAGATTCGTTGGGGCTATGCCTACTGCCTTTTTGCTTGTACACAATTTCAAATTGTGCCGCCCAAACATCATTAAACCATCTATTTACATATAACCCGCCAACAATACCAATTTTGTTGAAACCGGTATAGGTATCCCCTTCCACCTGACTAAATGCGGCACCTGCAATGGCACCTGCCTTAAACTCTTGGGCTTTGCCACTCAAAGTAAATAAGATGACAAACGCTATAATAAGTAACTTTTTAAACATATCACAATAATATTTTCACACAATATAACACATCCAAATTTACGATTCAACACAATCGGTTATTTTTCGACAAAATACAAATACTTCAATTCTATGCGATTCCGTTTATTGTCATTCTTAAATTACTGTGTTATCTTCGCCAGCAGAAGTAAGCAACTATTAGTTTAAACAATACATTTGAAACATATGGCAAAATCGCAAAGAGAAGAAATGACTTTTTTGCAACATCTCGAAGAGTTAAGATGGCATTTGGTGCGATCGTTTGTGGCGATTTTTGTAGTGGCCATTGTTGCTTTTATTTATAAAGATATCGTTTTTGATACCATTATTTTTGGCCCCAGCGACCCCGGTTTTTTCACCAATAGAATACTCACCGGGTTTGCAACCAAATTTAACATGCCCGCTTTGGCCATTAATCAGGAAGAAATTAGATTTCAGAATATATTAATGGCTGGTCAGTTTACCACGCACCTTACCGTTTCTGTTATTGCGGGTTTAGTAGTCGCTTTTCCCTATATCTTTTGGGAGTTTTGGCGTTTTATAAAACCAGCATTGTATCAAGAAGAGGTAAACCATTCCAGAGGAGCTATATTCTTTGCTTCGATACTTTTTTCAGTGGGAATTCTATTCTCATATTATGTTATTTGCCCTCTTTCGGTGCATTTTTTGGCTACCTACCATGTAAGCGATAAGGTAGAAAACATATTAAACCTAGGTTCATACATAGGCACCATCACTTCCATTGTAATGGCGGGCGGTATTCTTTTTGAATTGCCCATACTCATATATTTCCTAGCTAAGGTGGGTTTGGTTACTGCAAGCGCCCTAAAAAAATACAGACGTCATGCCATCGTGGTAAGTTTGTTGTTGGCTGCCATAATTACACCTCCGGATGTTATTAGTCAGGTATTGGTATGCGTTCCTTTAATTTTTTTATACGAAGTCAGCATTGTCATTGCCAAAAGGATTGATCGCAAAAGAAGAAAAGCACAAGCGGCGTAAATAAGGGATAAAATATAGTGTTATGTCAGAACAAAATTTAGTATTGCACACGGATAACCTGGTAAAAAAATATAAAAATCGAACCGTTGTCAAAGGCGTTTCGGTACAGGTGGAACAGGGCGAAATTGTAGGTTTATTGGGACCCAATGGAGCAGGTAAAACCACTACTTTTTATATGGTGGTAGGTTTGGTTACACCAAATTCCGGCGAAATATATTTAAATGATAAAAAAATAACCCGCGAACCGGTGTACAAAAGAGCACAGCGGGGAATCGGTTATCTGGCCCAAGAGGCTTCTGTTTTTCGTACACTTAGCATTGAGGACAATATTAAAGCCGTGTTGGAGATGACCGACTTTACCAAGGAATATCAAAAGGAACGATTGGAGGAGCTGCTAAGCGAGTTCGGACTGGATCACATCCGTAAAAGTCTGGGAATTCAGCTCTCTGGTGGCGAACGTCGCCGCTGCGAGATTGCCCGTGCGCTTGCTATCAATCCAAAGTTTATTTTGTTGGACGAACCTTTTGCCGGCGTAGATCCCATTGCTGTGCAGGATATCCAGGAAATAATATCCAAACTTAAATATAAAAATATCGGCATATTAATTACCGACCATAACGTTCACGAAACATTATCCATAACCGATAGAGCCTACTTACTTTTCGAGGGTAATATATTAAAAGCAGGTACAGCAGAGGAATTGGCCGAAGACCCAGAGGTGCGCCGATTATACTTAGGTAACGACTTTGAATTGAAACGCAGGGTGTTTGATGTGGGTAAATAGCGGATAGACTCTAGAGTCCATATAGCCCCGATAGGGACATCAACCCTATCGGGGCTAGAAAAAAAACGTGCTATCATTACAGATATGGGATTTATAAACGGATACGCCATAGCACCAAAGGCTCGATGTCAACCGCAAGAATTTTACGATGGCAAACCACATGCCTTTAACCATGCCTCATTCAACCTTGCCTTAGAGCACTTTTTGATTCTGTCCGCTATATTTTAATTGAAACACAGTAATTTTTATAAATAAAGTTTGCAGAATTCATTAAAAAGAACTTATCTTTGCAGCGCTTAAAAAAATAACGCGGATGTGGCGTAATTGGTAGCCGCGCTAGACTTAGGATCTAGTGCCGAGAGGCGTGGGGGTTCGAGTCCCTTCATCCGTACTGATTCAAAGAAAACAAATAAACCGTCTCACTTACGATGTATATCGGTAGTAGACGGTTTTTTTTAAATTACAGGAATTTGTAAAAGCCATTTTTGGCCATGATCAATCACAAAAAGTTCACTAATAATATCTTAGCTGATGAACATCTCAAAAGAAAACATTGATGATTTAAATGCAGTAATTAAACTTACTGTTGAGAAAAAAGATTACGAGAGCCGCGTTGATGAGGTACTAAAAGATTATCGTAAAAAAGCCAATATGCCCGGCTTCCGTCCAGGTAAAGTGCCTGCTGGCATGATAAAAAAAATGTATGGCAATCAGGTGTTGGCCGATCAAGTGAATAAAATTGTTTCCGAAGAGGTTTCAAAATTTTTACACGAGAGCAAATTGGATGTTCTTGGCGATCCACTTCCCAGTGAAACGCAAGAAAGTATCGATTTTGACACACAAGAAGACTTTCAGTTTAACTTCGATATAGCCTTGGCGCCCGAGTTTGAGCTAAGTTTATCAGAAAAAGATAAGCTGCCCTATTACAAAATAGAGGTAACTGAGGAAATGCTGAATCAGCAGATTAAACAAGCCACCAGTCGTTTTGCCACTTCCGAAAAGGCCGTAGAGGCTACTGAGGAGTCGCTTATAAAAGGTGATTTCGTTCAGTTGGATCAGGATGGCAACATACTTGAAGAAGGTATCAACACTGAGAGTGTAGTTCTTTCGGCGGTATCTATTAAAAATAAGGATGCCAAAGCAAAACTCATTGGCATTAAAGTAGCTCAAGAAATCATTTTAAATCCAAAAACTACTTTCAATGATGCTTCTCAAATATCGTACATGTTAAAAGTGTCGAATGAGGAAGCTGAAAAGATTGATGGTGATTTTAAATTTACAGTGAAAGAAATCACCAACTATGTTCCTGCCGAAATGAACCAAGAGTTGTTCGATCAGGTATTAGGTGCTGATAAAGCTACTACTGAAGAGGAATTTGTGGCGAAGATTAAAGAAGACCTGGAAAAAACTTTAGCTTTTGAAAGCGAATACAAATTTTCGATGGATGCCAGAGAAAAATTGATGGGTAAAATTGCTATCGCATTGCCCGAAGCCTTTTTGAAACGATGGATTTTGACAGTTAATCACGATAATGAAGAAATTAATGCCGAAACCATTGAAGCCGACATGCCCAAATACATGGAGGATTTAAAATGGCAGCTAATCAAAAATAATATCGTAAAACACAACGATATTAAAATTGAAGAGGCAGATGTGCTTGAAGTAGCTAAAAAATCGGCCAAAATGCAGTTTATGCAATATGGTTTGTCCAACATTCCCGAGGAACACCTGGAAAGCTATGCCAAGGATATGATGAACAAAGAAGATCAACGCCGTAACATGGCTGAATCTGCTGTTCAGGAAAAGGTGATGGCTTTTATTAAAGAGGCTGTTAAGTTGGAAGATAAAACGGTGAACCGCGAGGAATTCAACAAACTGTTCGAAAAAAATTAAGCGGGTAGGTCATCCAAGTTTTTTTTGTTAATTTTAACCCAAATAATTCGCGAATTATTTCTACCTCCGGTAGCGACTAAGTTTCAGTAAAAACTTTATTCTAAAGTTTAACTTCATCTATGTCGGGATTAACTTGAATTATATTCATATTCTCAAAAATTTATGAATACTTCAGGTTAACTTTACAATAGTAATAACAAAAAGAAAAATAAAAGAGTCATGTTAGATCCAAAAGATTTTCAAAAATATGCCACTAAACATGTGGGAATCAACAGTCTTGCACTAGATAAGTACACAGCTATTGCACAGGGTTATATTTCGCCTACCATTATTGAGGAACGTCAATTAAACGTGGCTTCAATGGATGTTTTTTCGCGTTTAATGATGGATCGTATTATATTTTTAGGATTGGCCATTGACGATACCGTGGCTAACATCATCCAAGCACAGCTGTTGTATCTCGAATCGTCGGATCCAAATAAGGATATTTCCATCTATTTTAATTCCCCGGGTGGTTCCGTACATGCCGGATTGGGCATTTACGATACCATGCAGTATATTTCGTCGGATGTGGCCACCATTTGTACTGGTATGGCTGCCTCAATGGGCGCGGTGTTGCTAACCGCCGGAACCAAAGGTAAGCGCTCGGCTCTTAAACATTCTAGGGTGATGATACATCAACCAATGGGTGGAGCACAAGGACAAGCATCTGATATTGAAATTACAGCACGCGAAATCATGAAACTCAAAAAAGAGTTATATACCATAATCGCCGACCATTCTGGAAACACTTTTAAAAAGGTGGAGAAGGATTCGGATCGCGATTACTGGATGACCGCTACCGAGGCAAAGGAATACGGGATGATAGACGAAGTGCTCATAAGAGAGAAAAAGTGATATTACATACGTAAATAAGGCATGCAGAATACCAATAAAAACGGTATTCTGCATTGTTGTTTTTTATATTTTCAAAGAAGTTTTATGGATAAGTGCTCATTTTGCGGGAGAGTAAGAAAAGATACCAATCTTTTGATAGCGGGTGTTTCAGGTCATATCTGCGACAGCTGTATCGAACAGGCGCATGGTATTTTGGAGGAAGAGTTTAAAAAAAAGGGTGGCTTTGATGTGAAAGACATAACCCTACTTAAGCCACGAGAAATAAAAGAGTTTTTAGATCAATATATCATTGGACAGGACGAGGCAAAGAAGTTTTTGTCGGTAGCTGTTTATAACCATTACAAGCGTCTGCAACAACGCAATACCAAGGATGATGTAGAGATAGAAAAATCGAACATCATCCTAGTTGGCGAAACCGGAACCGGCAAAACTTTGCTGGCTCGCACCATTGCGCGCATGTTGCATGTGCCTTTTACCATTGTAGATGCTACCGTACTTACCGAAGCTGGTTATGTTGGCGAGGATATCGAAAGCATCCTTACCCGCCTGCTTCAAGCTGCCGATTACAATGTTGAGGCCGCCGAAAAAGGTATTGTTTTTATTGATGAGATTGACAAGATTGCCCGTAAAGGCGATAATCCCAGCATAACACGCGATGTATCGGGCGAAGGCGTGCAGCAAGGACTGCTCAAATTATTAGAAGGTGCCATTGTTAACGTACCACCTCAAGGAGGACGTAAGCACCCCGACCAAAAAATGATACCCGTAGATACCAAAAACATTCTGTTTGTATGCGGCGGTGCCTTTGATGGTATTGAGCGCAAAATTGGTCAGCGCCTAAACACGCAAGTGATGGGATACAGTGCCAGTAAAGCTAAGGATAAGGTAGATCAAAAAAATCTGTTGCAATATGTGGCTCCTCAGGATCTAAAGTCTTTTGGACTGATACCTGAAATCATCGGTCGTTTACCGGTACTTACCTACCTAAATCCTTTGGATAAATTTGTGTTGCGAAGGATTTTACGCGAACCCAAAAACGCCATCATCAAGCAGTACGAAAAGCTATTTGGCATTGATAATATCACACTTACCTTTACCGAGGATGTGTTGGATTACATTGTTGACAAAGCCCTCGAGTTTAAACTGGGAGCAAGAGGATTGCGTTCCATCTGCGAAACCATCATGATGGACCTGATGTTTGACGCACCTTCAAAAGATGATAAAAACCTAGTGATTACCCTTGAATATGCACAGGCAAAAATTGACAAACAAGACCTGACGCGATTAAAAGCAAGCTAATCAGTTAATAGTTAGCACTTAGCAGTAATCGGAGTGTGAGATAGTAATCCGGGCATTAAACAGATTGAGGATAGAGTCTTTTGTTTCTATCTTGTTATATAAAATAAATGGGGGCTGCTTTTCAATTAGCTGACCCCCATTTTTATTTCGTTTCAAATTCCCTGTAAACGAAAACAATACCATGGTTGATTACTACTGACAACTTTCTGGTAACAATCTACAGTACAACGTTCCCTGCTTACTGCTTTACGTTTTTCTCTTTACGCTTTTTGCTATCCGCTTTACGCTCTCTGCTGATAACTTAATCACCATCGTGCGGGATACAAGGATATGCCAAACGAAACAGGGTACAGCTCAGGGTCGCTTCCATTTTGGAACAAAGGAGAAAGGTAATAAGTACCATAAAAGTTAAGTGCTTTATATCCAAAACGTACGTGTGCTCCATATCTAAAATCGTTCAACCCAAAGCTGCTACGATTTTTTTCCTTATTGCGGTCACCATCATCCTTGGTCACCATTTTGGTAAAGGATTTAATCCTATACCCTCCCATTACTCCCGCCGAAACATAAAACGCATTTCTATTCCGTTGGCTAAACTGTAGCTCAAATAAAACCGGAACAGTTAAATATAGGGTGGTCAGCTTATTTTTCTCCAGATCAATGATAATGGGTTGTGAAGATAAATTTCCGTTGTTGTCCATTACTGGGATATTGGGATTATCGAAGCGGTAATTATTGTAATTCAAGCCCAAGCCGGTCACCAAACCAACATTTCCTTTACCACTCATTGATATATTCTGCTGTATGGCATTGAGCGCAAATTCCACGGATTTCCCGGTGTTTAAGGAGAGAAAGCTGTAATCGTTCGGTAACGATAAATCACCATTGGCATTTAGGTAGTTGTTAAGTCCTATATCCACGCCCGAGTAGTGGCCTTTAAAATTTGTATTACTATTTTTATTCTTTCGCTCCCAACGATTACGGTCAAATCTGTTAAATGAAAACTCTTTGGCGTTATCCTTGTCTATCACTTCTATTTTTGTTCCGAAAACTCTGATTACCGTGGCATCTGTTTCTTTTTCATCGTTTGTAATCGTAGGTATTTCATCGGCTGTTGTCACTTCATCTGCTTTTGTATTAATGCTATCCGAAAGGCTCAAAACCTCGGGTGATTTTAAAATATCGATAGGTTTTCCGTTTACATCGATATATGATATTTTCCCGTTTTGGATAATGCGTGCTACACCATCTTCAAAATCGCCAATATGCTGATAAGCACAGTCTATTATCTCCACTCCCTGACTATTTATAAAGCCCATTTTACCGTTTTTGAGCACCTTAGCCTTACCATCCTCGAAAGGCCATATCTTTTGATATTGAGCTGGTATAAACTCATACCCCGACAGATTAACGTACCCCGTTTTGCCATCCCTCAACACCTTGGCCTTTCCTTCTTCAAAATCCCAAACTTGATCGTACTTACAAGGAATAAACTCATTCCCATCGCTGTTTACATAGCCTATTTTCCCCTTACGTAACACACGTGCCTTTCCCTCCTCAAATTCCCATATCATATCGTAAACCAGCGGAATAACAACATCGCCATTGATATTATAAATCCCTAGCTTTCCATCTTTTAGTACCTTAATATTTCCATTGTCACCCAGATTCCACACTTGATCGTTTTCGCTGGGGATAATCACATCGCCGTTTTGGTTTATCAAACCAATTTTACCCGCCTCCATCACTCGATAATACCCTTCCTCGATCTCCCAAACTTTATCGTAGGCTTTTAAAAACGCTTTATCCTGCGCATGAAGGGATGAAACCGAAAACAAAGTAAAAAATAATAAGATTGATAAGTTTTTCATGGGTTTAAGATTAGACACAAGACTGATAGATTAGAGACTTTGAACACAGAGCCACAGAGTTTTTTATGAAAATTCGTTAATTAGATCTAAGGTTCTATTAAAAATATGGGTGGTTCTGCTCTTGTAAGTTAATTCTCTGCTCAAATTCAAAAATTTACTAGTGTAAGGCCAACAGTAAAAGGGGTAACTTCAGGGCCTTTATCGGCTTCGTACAAAGTAGAAAGATTATATGTGCCGTAAAGTTTAATAAAGTTGATACCCGCCTGAAACATAAGTCCGTACTGGAAAGGGTTTAGATTTATATCCTGCCGCGATTTATTTTTATCTCTGTTATTGTAAATCGTTTTGGTATGTGAGCCCAATTTAAACCCTCCGTAAATGCCCGCCGAAACGAATACATCCTGTTTAGCGTCTTTGCCCGATTGAAATTCGAGCATCAGGGGCACATTGATAAACGAGGTTACAATCTTACTCTTTTCTACGTCGTGAACGGTAGGTGTTCCCGCGGTAATCCCGTCCTGGTTGTTTTCAATACGATAATTGTTATCGAAACGATAGTTATAAACTGCCCATCCCATGCCAGTGACCAAGCCAAAGTTTTTTTTATGCTTTTGCAAGGCAATGCTGTATTGCAAAAAATTAACACCAAACGTCATCGATTTGCCGGAATTAAGATCCATAAATGGCGCATGATCTGTTTCTTGGTAATTACAAAACCCTAATTGCACACCGGCCCAATGTCCCTTAAAGTCATCGTGATCTATCCTTATAGTTCTCACTTTAGTATTCCCCTGTTCTTCGATAAACTCCCACTTGCGTCTGCCAATGGTTATTTTGGCCACGGTGTCGTTACGCTCGTCCACTTCTACTCGCGCCTTATTGAGCCCTACAATCACTCGCTCATTATCTTCATCGATAATGATAATATCCGACGTTGTGGCCTTTGTTCTTTTATTTTCCTGTGCAAATAAACTGCTTGGCAGCATGAAAGCACAAACAATGAGGAAGGTATATACTTTGTACATCTTTTTAAAATTTATTGAATGAATAAGATAACTGAATTTTATTGCGAAACTTCTAGACGTTTCGAGAATAGGACGATTAAAGGGTTAATTTGTTACAGGCGTACTTTTTATTCTTTGTCGTATGGAGATATTATCCGACTCAACCTGATAGGCAATCATCTGACCATCTTGATTTAGAACTTTTTTAACTTTAGTTTCGTTCCCCGCCAAAAAATTAATAACCTTAATGCTTCCTGTTACCATTCTAGCATTTCGGGTTAGTTGCTCACTTTGTTGAATTAGGTGCGATTGCAATATACGCTGATCATCCTTTTTATCAGCTAAATTATTGGCTATAAGTATGGGCATCATGGCATTTAAACCAAGCTCGTAAGCATTTATATACTGTGTTTTTATAGGATGGATTTTTTTACTAAACAAAGGCTCAATTTTAATCGTCTCAAAGGGTGGTTTTGGGTATGTTACTAATATGGATTCCTTCTTTACAACTACAGGAACAGGTTTCGTTTTCAGTGGAACGGACTTTTCTTGAATGACATTGGGCGTTTCTATTTTCGCAATTGTTTTAGGCTGAAGGACTGGCGTAGACGTATCGTTAACAGCCACGATATTATCGCTGACCCTAGTTTTTTGAATCAATGACACCGAACCAATCGAAAGCAAAAAGACGATGGCAGCAGCTGCCCCAATCCGCTTAAAGGTTGAAACCGTTAACACAGGCATCCACACCACTCTTTTTAAACTGCTTTGTAAAGGATAACGAAGTCTGAGGTCGGCTTTTAAAATAACTTTTGAATACAGCGAGAAAAGCGTAGAGCGGGTTTTATCTTGTTTAAGATAGGATGCCTTCCAATGAAGTTCATCGCTGTCTAAACCGCTTTCTACTTCTTTTATGGCCACGTATTCGGGGTAGGGAAAGTCAGATAGCTCCGTTGATCCCTTTAAAAGTATATATTTTGGTGCAAACACCTCTTCCTGTGGACTAATTACAGTCTTTTCAAGGTCTTTCAGTTCTTCTTTGAGATGCGGGTTTTGCTCCAGAAAATGAAATAAGAGAGCCCTGTCTGTGTCGGAAAGATTCCCGTCCAGATAGTCCATCATCCATATTTCATAATTTTCTTTAGAAATCATAACTCAAACTAACAATTCTATTTTAACTAAATAATTTTTCAAAAACTGCCTTCCCCTAAAAATATAAACCTTTACTTGTGCTTCGCTCAACTTGGTAATTTCGGCAATTTCGTTATACGAGTATCCCTCATAATCGCGCAGCAAGATAACATTTTTTTGTACCTGTGGGAGCTTGTCCAAGGCTTGATGGAGCACTTCGTTTAAATCTGAATAGCTTTGTGTGGTAAAATGGCTATTTTGATCGGCATCGCTCCAGTCGGCCTTATATTTATCACGCCTAACCGAATCGATGAGTGTATGATAGGCCGTAGAAAATAAATAACTCCTGACTTTGGAATACGAGATATTAGCATGGTTAAGCCATACCTTTTCAAACGTATCCTGAACAATATCTTTCGCCCTTTCGCTGTCCTTTATATTTTTAAGCACAAAGCGATATATATTGTCGGAATAAAGCGTAACGCTATCATTATATTCCTTTACTGTCATCCGAATTAATAGGTAGAATTTATTTCTATTTTTTTAAGTCAATAAAGTTAGGACGTCTAAGTGGTGCAAAAGTTACAGTACTTATCTGAAATTAAGAAATAAAACGGTGAAATGCAGCTTTATATTAATCGAATATTCGTCTATTTACTCTATGTTTAGAAACAAGTTACCCCGGGATGGACATCCCAGGGTATAGGAAAAGCTCTTGCGATAAAAATTTAAACGTAATTATTTAAGTCTATATTTGTTTCCACTGTTGTCCGGTAAACCGGAATATTTATAATAATTTGATGTTAACATGCAGTTAATCAGTGCTTGTTATTTTACTTTTCAAAAGTAAGCCCCCTACAATTCTGGGAATAGCGAATTTTGATATTTCATTTTATTTTCTT
>JAGXIO010000073.1 GCA_024635555.1 Saccharicrinis sp. | reverse complement strand
TCATAAGGTTTTATCCTGTTTTATTGTTTTGCACCATAAAAATAAGTGATAAAACTTTACTATCAAAACACTGTGCAATATTCTTTTGCACAGTGTTTTACTTCTTTTAATCGGTTAGGAGTTTGCGTTTTTAAGGTATTACTATTTTTCTTTTTTATTCAGTTTAAAATCTGGATGACCAGATTGCCAGTAAAAAAATGAAAACACATTTGAAAAGTTATTCAAGGCTTTAGTCAAAGCAACTCCTCCACCATGGCCTCCTTCAAAATCAGTCAATAATAAGATAGGTGAATTACCTGAATTATCATATTGCATTTTTGCAGCAAATTTGGCAGGCTGCCAAGCTATTACTCGAGGATCATTAATACCGGCAGTAATTAGCGTAGCAGGGTAATGTGTTCCGGGCTCTAAATGATGGTACGAGTCCATTTCTAACAATCCTTTAAACTCTTCAGGATCCTTAACTGTTCCAAACTCAGGAGTATTTACAGGACCATTAGGTGTTTCTTCCATTCTTACCGTATTCATAGCACCAACCATAGGAGCTGCGGCAACAAATAAGTCAGGTCGTTCCGTAATAGATCGTCCAACCATAATACCACCAGCACTACCACCAAAAATCGACAGCTTTTCAGGTGAAGTATATCCTTCCTTAATTATATATTCAGCTGTTGCAATAGCATCTTTCCAGGTATTCGGCTTATTCAATTTTTGTCCAGCTTTATGCCAAGCATCTCCTAATTCGCCTCCACCTCTAACGTGTGGCACCACCAAAACACCACCATATATAGTATAAGCCAAGGTAATAGGGCTAAAAAATGGACTTGTAGAATTACCATAAGAACCATAAGTATATATAGCTGCAGGAGTTTGTCCATTCATTTTCATGTTTTTATTATAAATAATAGAAACAGGAACCATCACGCCATCATGCGATTTAACCATGACTTCTTTAGCTACAATGTTCTCTAATTCAGGATACTCTGCTGGTGTAGATAAAGGTTGATGCGTAAACAAATTGTTTTCAGCACGGTATAAATAACGCTTGTTTGGAGATGTCCATCCGGATATATTTATCCATAAGTCACCAAATTCACTTCCTTTACTTGAAATACTAGCACTACCTGCCGTAAAAGGTAGTTCCAATTCAATCGCTTGTGTTTTGTTATTAGGTAAAAAGTAAACCTTTGCCTCAACACCATTTTTTACCGTACAAAAATAAAGTCCATCTTTGGTAATTGCCATTTCTGTAATATTCTCCGATTTAGATTCTTCGATAACAGTGGTTGCATTGGAAAAATCAGGTTTTTCAACTGGAGCTTTAACAATTTTGTAATTAGTGGCATCATCATACGTCAAAAAATAGATGTCCTTTTTATTAGCCTCTATGCCCACAACTTTATTTTCTCTAATAGTTAAGGGTTCCCATAACTTATTATCGTCGGAAGCTTTATTCACAAAAGTTTGCATGTTCTTATCAACAGAACCTGCTTGCAGTATATTATACTTGGTATCTTTAGAATAATAAACAAATGGTATTTCCATATCAACAATGCCTAATCCTTCATATTGATCTTTAGAAAAATATACTTTATCAGAATTTTGGTCTGTACCTATCTTATGAGTAAACACCTGCGTGTACATTTTTCTATTCATATCAGTTACATCAGGTGAATTTAATTTATTATAGAAAAAAGAATCTCCTGATAAATTCCATGAAACACCTCTCCCTAACTGAAGAATTTCATCATATTTTTCGCCACTTTTATTAAAAATAAGTATCTCTGGATTTTCCGAACCATTTGCAGCCACCGTAATTGCTACTTTATCTCCCTCGATATTAGGACTAATTGAATTTACAGTGTAGGTTTTACCTTCCTCCTTTTTGTAAGCCGTTGGATCAAAAAACAAAACCTCTTTTCCGTCATATCCATCGCGTTTATACATCTTACTAATTTCTTCTCCAGGAACTCGCTTTAAATAAAAATACGTATTGTCATCTGTAATTTGCAAACTACTTATGGATGCAGATGTTCTATTTATAAGTTCCATCATTTTATCAAGCATTGCTTGTTTTCCTGATATATTATCGAGTATGGAATTGGCGTAATTAGAATTATCTTTCATCCATGTCACTACACTAGTATCATCCAAATTTTCCAAAAACTGATATGGATCATTTAATGTGATATCAAAATAAGTATTGGTTACATTTTGCTGTGGTAGCGGTTCAGGCTTTACAGATGCTTGGGAAAAGGCTATAAACGGAATTGTAAATAGCACGGTATAAAAAAATAATTTCATAATTTCAGCGTTAATGCGTTAGTAAAATACTATTAATTAATACATAAGGAAGTGATTAACAAGATACAAAAAAAAAGAAAACCTAAACAATTGTTTCGGCTTCAAATAAAATATCATTTACTAGCCTCCCTTCAGCTTTAGTTTCGAGAGGTGCATATAATAATGAGAAGGTGTTGCGTGAATTAAAAGTATAATTTGCTCTGATTCGATAAAAAAACTGTGTTTTAGAATGTAAACCATCTTTTAGAGAAAGAATGTTCCTTCGTCGCCCGGAATACGAACATCATTATAGCCCGTAAAAACAGATCCTGACTCCACATCAATTAGAAATTGAGCTTTCGCTGGCCTTGCCAGGGAAAAAGTAAGGATTAAGAAAAAAAGTGCACAAATTTTGATTTTCATAATTTTTAAATTTTAACATTAGTTATTCATGCCAGTTATCGTTTTACATCTTTCATTATCCATGAATCCAGTGTCATATCTTCCCCATCCGCATGCAATACCGAAACATCACCCGTAGTTTCAAACACCACGGCTTTTACTTGCGTAAGACAAATGACATTCGCCTCACGCAATTTGGAACGCAAATCGCCTAAGGTAACCCTGGCCTTACGAAGATTTTTTTGCAAGATAATGGGACCATCCATTAATAACAGGGGTGTGTTGTCTATGGCTTTTTGAAATAATTTGAACCGCCTTAAAAGTGCAGCTGATAGCTGCAATACATATACAGCTGCAAGGCCTACTATGCCTTCGAGAAGCGAAACGGTGGAAGATAGCACCGTGGTGGCTATGATGGAACCTACCGCTACCGTCATGGCAAAATCGAAACTGGACATTTTTGAAAAACTACGCTTTCCGAAAATGCGGGTAAAAATGATGACGGCTAAATAAATCCCAGTGGCGCTTATACAAACCGCTATCAATGATGAAACAGATGCTTCGAATAATTTATCCATACGTATTATGCTTTCTTTTTTATTATTTTCGTTTATCCATATAGAAATAATAGTGCCAATATGCCACACTTACCATAACAGCGGTAGTGTAGATTATATGTGTATTTTTATTTACAACTACCCCTAAAAAATCTCCATTGTGATCCAAACTATTATCAATATGAGTAAAAATAACTCATCAGATAATACATTTAAATTCTTGTTTAAATGCACTGCTTTAGCAACCGTTTGGTAGGAGAAGCTTCGTGTTTTATGAAAACATATCCCTGAGAGGTATGATATGGCATGGTTTTGAAAGATTTGGAACGGCACAATAGGTGCTTATTCATGTTTAATATCAAAAAATAAAACCATGGCAAAGAAAAATGAAAACAAGCTTGAGGATCAGAAAAGTAATGATCTGAAAAAAAACACCGTTGACAATAATGGTGAATTCTTAACTACCAATCAAGGATTACGGATTAACGACGACCAAAATTCCCTTACCGCCGGTGAACGGGGACCAACATTATTAGAAGATTTTCATTTACGCGAAAAAATAACCCATTTCGATCACGAAAGGATTCCCGAGAGGATAGTTCATGCACGTGGTAGTGGAGCGCATGGCTATTTTGAACTTCATGAATCCTTATCGGAATACACCAAAGCCGATTTCCTTCAAACACCCGGCACAAGAACTCCGGTTTTTGCTCGCTTCAGTACTGTTGCTGGCTCACGTGGCTCTACCGATTTAGCGCGTGACGTGCGTGGATTTGCCGTGAAATTTTACACACAGGAGGGGAATTACGATTTGGTAGGTAACAACATGCCCATATTTTTTATTCAAGATGCCATAAAATTTCCTGACCTTATACATGCCGTAAAACCTGAGCCAAACAATGAAATACCACAAGCGGCCTCGGCGCACGATACCTTTTGGGACTTTGTATCGCTAACGCCCGAAACCATGCACAACGTGATGTGGCTGATGAGCGACCGCGCTATCCCGCGAAGCTTGCGCATGATGGAAGGATTTGGGATACACACTTACCGCTTTGTCAATAAAGAAGGAAAATCATTTTTCGTACGTTTCCATTGGAAACCGGTTTTGGGTGTTCATTCAGTTTTATGGGAAGAGGCGCAAAAAATATCCGGGATTGATCCTGATTTCCACAGGCGCGACCTATATGATTCTATCGACAAAGGAATGTTTGCCGAATGGGATTTTGGTGTACAAATCGTCAACGAGGAAGATGAGCATAAATTTAGTTTCGATTTGCTCGATCCAACCAAACTGATACCCGAAGAACTGGTTCCAGTTAAAATTGTGGGTCGTATGACGCTAAACCGCAATGTAGATAATTTCTTTGCCGAAACTGAGCAAATAGCTTTCCATCCGGGTCATGTTGTGCCTGGTATCGATTTCAGCAACGACCCACTGTTACAAGGCCGTCTATTTTCGTACACAGATACGCAACTTATACGTTTGGGTGGGCCCAATTTCCATGAAATACCTATCAACAGACCCGTTTGTCCCTTCCATAACAACCAACGCGACGGATATATGCGTCAAACTATTAATCCGGGTCAGTCGAGTTACCACCCCAATTCAACAGGCGAAGGTTTTCCTAAACAAGCCAAGGAGAGCGAAGGAGGATATACCTCGTACCACGAAAGGATTGACGGACATAAAATACGCACCCGCAGCAAAAGTTTTATGGATCATTTTAGCCAGCCAGCCATGTTTTACAATAGCTTAAATGAGGTGGAAAAGCAACATGTGATAGATGCCTTTAGTTTTGAGTTGGGCAAGGTTAAAAAGGCCGAAATTAGAGAACGGACGGTAGGGCTGATCACCAAAATAAATAAGGATTTAGCCAAACTGGTGGCTGACCGTTTAGGCATTAAAAACCCTAAGCCCGACAAAATCATGAATCATAGCTATCCAGCCGATGCCAACCCTAACGATTATCAACCCATGGATGCTAATCCGGATCCAAAAAGCTCGCCAGCTGTGAGCATGGCCAATACGCGAAAAGATTCAATCAAGTCAAGAATGATTGCTTTTTTTGCCGCCGACGGTGTTGATGCTAAGTCTATGGAAAACATGAAAAAAGCCCTTGGAAAACAGCAAGCAATAGTAAAAATAGTGGCACCCCATGCAGGTGAAATCAAAACCAGCAGCGGTGAAACCGTGAAAGTTGACGAAAGCTTTTTAACTGCAGATTCAGTCATGTTCGACGCTATTTTTATTCCTGGAGGTAAAAAAAGCATAAATACGATAGTGGGTATTGATAAAGCCAAAACGTATGTACAGGACGCTTTTAAACACTTTAAACCCATTGGGGCAGTCGATGATGGGGAAGAATTTTTGCAAAAATCACTTGAACTTAAATCCAAGGAACTACCTAAAGGGGTATTACTAAATGAGCAAGCTTCGGCCTTTATCGACGCCATAAAACAACATCGTTTTTGGGAGCGTAAAGTTTAAGAAATGTGATGATGTGAAAATTAGCAAGCTACTTTATTATCACCCGCGAATTATTGTTCGCGGGTGACTTTTACTAACAAATCAGCTATTTTAATTTAATGGATATCAACTATACATATGTTGCCCTCCATTGGGATGCATGGTTTGTCCGGTTGTGTACGAACCATCCTCGGAGGCAAAAAAAACATACGATGGTGCCACCTCGCATGGATGTCCTGCTCTTTTCATTAACGATTGCTTGCCAAAGTCCTCGTTTTTAGCAAATGTAGAAACTATCAATGGTGTCCAGATAGGCCCTGGAGCCACCGCGTTTACTCTGATTTTCCGTTCGACCAAGTTACACGCAAGCGCCCGGGTAAAAGCAGTAATTGCGCCATTAGTGCCCGAATAATCCAAGAAGTGCTCGCTCCCATAATAACCTGTTACACTACTTGTATTGATAATACAATCGCCTTCGCTTAAATATTTAATCGCAGGTTTAACAAATTAGTACATGGCAAAAATATTGGTTTGGTAGGTCTTCTCCACTAAATCCAAATCCAGCTTTTCAATTTTTTCAGTAGGGTGCTGTTCTCCTGCGTGGTTCACCAGTATGTTCAATTTGCCAAAATGCTTCACCGTTTTTTGTACTGCTTTTGGACAGAATTTCCTGCTGCGAATATCACCTTTAATCAGCAAGCATTCGCGCCCTTCTTTTTTCACTAATTCTTGGGTTTCTTTGGCATCTTTATCTTCATTCAGATAAACAATGGAAACATTTGCTCCTTCGCGCGCAAAATGTACGGCAACCGCCCGGTCAATGCCTGAATCACCGCCAGTGATTAGTGCAATTTTATCCAGCAATTTACTACTTCCCTTATAATCATCTCTTATATAAACGGGTTTAGGGTCCATTTTATGCTCATCACCTGGTGTTTTTTGGGTTTGTTGATGAATCTTTTTGGATGCTTTTTCATATTTTTTCATGACCACAAATAATTTAGTTATTAATTCATCTACAAAGAAATAACTGTACCAAAAGCCGAACATTTATTTTACAAGGAAAACTACAATTATTTATGTGTATTTATTTGCTCACGGCAACACATAATTTCCGTGAAATTACACAAGTGAGAGCCTTTGAACTTAAAGTTTATAAGGTATTACAATGTTTCACTGTCTTCGTAAAGTTCTGTAATATCTTCAATGTTATTAATATTTTTGCCTTGCACAATTTCAGCAATCCATGATTCAACCAAAATTAAACTTGTGGCGTTACATGCCTGTAGACCATACGAATAAGGACGTAAACCACTTGTATGCATAGAGTTAATATCATACAAAAAACAGTTAGCAATACCGTTTTTATTAATAGCTCTGTAACTTGAGTCAATGTCAATGCCGCATAATTTCAAGCTAATACCGCTACTATCATCAATTATAGAATCAGCATCCAGTGAGTCTAATATATTGTTAGGGATTTTTTGAGTTGCAAATTTAGCGGAAGCACCGCGCACCATACCTTCATCAACTAAAGACTGAAATGGATAATCATTTAATTCTATCTTTTTTTGCCCTGCACAATTGACAAATAATTTATACTCCAATTCTTCCGTTTTACCATCCTCCGAGTGTACAGCTATTTTGGTTCTATCATTTCCAAAAGAGTCATCTCGCAAGCATACGAGTCCGGATTTTAATTCAATACAATTGGCATCGTACAGAGCTAGAAGTATTTCAGCAGATTGTAGGGGTAACGCTGCAATTACATTCATCAAGAAAGACATAACCTCTTTATGAAAAAAAATATGGTCTTCGGCTGGTAATAATTCTGCATGATAATTTAAGCTATACATTAAATCATCTAAAGTTTCCATCCAATGAATTGGCATTTTATTAAACACAGAATTCTTAGCCTTTACCATTTCCAACTTCATTCCTTCAAAGGAGTTGATATATTCATGTTTTTCAGACATTAAGGTAACTAGATCCTTAAAACTAAAGTCATTCTCATTTAGTTTTTCAACCACATCTAACAATTTATTCTTGGCAAAAGCAGTTATCAATGCCGGCCGACATAAAGTATTAAAGAAATCTTCGATTCTTATAAATCCATTATTATCAATTAGATTTACTAGTTGATTCCGGCTGAAATGGCGGTAAATTTCTCTAATAGGTTCTTGTTGTTCATATTGAAGATGAGGAAGCCAACCTTTTGCTGAGTGCAAAACTATTTTAAATTTTGGGGCGTTTTCATGTTTTAAAAATTTCAATTTATCTTTAACAGTGACAAATACACCATGGCGATGCGCTAGAGATGTAACCACATCAAAAGCACTTAAAGATGCTCCAAGAGTACCTATCGGGAAATTAAAAAATTCATTTTCTTTAGGAAGTATTTTTTTTATTGGCCAAGGGGAAGCATAATAGCCATCTTTCTCTTTATCTTCTTCTTTCCAAACGTGACCGTTTGCAATCACCACACTCGAAAATATGTGTTTTCTCAGGTGGTAGTCAGTTACTATTAGTTCGTTGTTTTCCGTTTGCGATATATCAACGACTTCACTTTCGCAACGTTCACATGTTTTTATACCTATAGATTTGAAACAATTTAATAAGATTCTAAACTGTGCTTGAAAATAATGTCCTAATGCTATTCGGCTATAAACCTCTGCATCATCAATGACTACGTCATTGATATTAAATTTTTCCAATGTTTCCTTATTTTGCTTGCGCAGCCAATCTCCAAACGATTCTTGCAGTTGCGGTATTTCCTCCGATGAAATATTTGCACGATTATACACGTCTGTAGTATCTGGGTGATAAGGCATTCCCATTCCTAAAACACACTCCTTCTCATAGATAGTTAATAGGTGTATTCTATTTTTAAAGAAATCTATATGATTCCATATGTTTTGAAGTAAAAAAAGTGAAGTCGGACCGCTGCCAATTATAGCTACATTTGTTAAATCCATCATAGTCCAATATTTTTCTTTATTAAAATTACATTCAATTTAAAGCTAGTATACATGCAATGGCGTTTTCTCTTCCAGATTGAAGAGTCTCTCACACTCATTAGTCTTAACTAGATGATAATACTTTAAGATTAGCATTTCATATTTGAACAATCTCACACATTCTAATATTGTTCCAAATTCACTATTCACTAAAGGTCAACCTGTATTATCTAATTTTTCATTATAAGTAAAATCAATTTTATAATTGACTATAAAACCAAGTTAGCGTTGTTATTGTATTATATGGTTTAAAGCTGCTTTATAGTTAATGGATTACATTCCGATGTCAGAGTTAAAAAATCAAATGTCAATATTTAATCAGAACAGAAAATACCGAAAGTATCCATCCTTTATGTGTATTTATTTGCTCAAATGGTAACAAATATACCCGAAACGAAATTCATATAGAGAATTACTGAAACTTAAGCATCGCTTCGTTAAATCCTCATTTACAGTTATTTTACGTTTTAATACTTCATCCTTAAAAATTACTTTTATGTACGCGGCTTTTTGGTTTGCAAATTGAAACATAACCATCAAAGAGTATCAATTAATATTACTCACATTAATTAGTAACCATTAAAAAATAAAATTATGAGCTCAGGAAAAGTATTGTTAGGAGTTATAGGTGGTGCCGCATTAGGTGCTGCTTTAGGTTTATTATTTGCCCCCGCAAAAGGCTCTGATGCACGTCAACAATTATCGGATAAAGGCGAAGATGTTTGGGAAAATCTAAAAAGTAAATTTGAAGATTTGATTTCTTCGGCTACTGAAGAAATTAATGCCGCAAAAAAAGATGCAAAGGATTCTTATACCAAAGGGAAAGAGAAAGTTCAGGAAATAAAAAATGATTTAAAAGCTAAAGCTTCCCAATCTTAAAAAGGGACGATTTCCGAAACTGAACACCTTCTTTTTAAAAAAGATAATCCTTGGGCACACTAAGGTATACATCCATAGGAGATATTTAAAACATTAATCACCAAACTTCAACACAATTAGAAAATGAATAAGTATATCTTATTAAGCACCTTAACTTTAGTATTGCTCACAACATTTTCTGGTTGTGCTGTTGTGGGTGATATTTTTAAAACAGGGATGGGAGTTGGAATATTTTTAACTGTTTTAGTGATTGGCTTTGTTTTTTATTTAATATACCGCTTATTTAAAAAGTAGTAGTTAATTAATGGTATGAGTAAGCACTCAACAATTACCAATTGATATATTTCAATTGAAGGGATAAAAAAATCAAAACATGGAAGATAAATCATTGATAATAAAATTCCTGGTTCAAATAGCAGAATCACTTACAAAAACGAACCTTGATTTATTAAAGCTAAAAGCTATTTCCAAATCCGCGGATGCCGTTTCATCCATTGTGCAAAAAATTATCGTGTTTACTGCTGTAATAGTACTGATTACCCTTTTAAACATTGGATTAGCTTTATGGATTGGTGAGTTGGTAGGCAAACTATACTTCGGATTTTTTATTGTTGCTGCCTTTTATGTTTTGGTAGTTTTAGTTTTGCATTATATACCCGGCATAGTAAAATCACCAGTGAATAACGCTCTTATTTTAAAACTGCTTAACAATAAAAAAGATGAAAAAGAACTCAGCTAATACTTTCCTTCAGAATTCGATAGAGCAAATGGAAATAAAACGCGCCCAGGAATTAATTTTACTTCAAGCCGAAGTTAAAGAGCTTCGAGAGAGTATAAAGCCGGGCAATCTGATTAAAAACACCATTAAATCAGTTACGGATTCTAACGATGTTAAAACAGGAATAGGCAAAACAGTTATTGGTATTGCTACTGGTTTACTTGTTAAGAAGGTCTTATTCAGTAAAACATACAACCCCTTTAAAATGGCTGCAGGTTACTTGCTTCAAACAGGTGTCACCGTGCTAGTGACTAATAATTCCGACAAAATAAATTTTGTGGGTAAAAAAATATTTAAAACTATTTACACAAAGTTCAAGCGTTCTTCAGTGGCAAAGTAAATCTAAAATCACTACCCTTACCAACTTGGCTTTCGACCCAAATTTTACCTTTATGTTTGTCCACAAATTCTTTGCAAAGCATCAATCCTAATCCAGAACCATGTTCATTTGCTGTACCTCTGTTAGTTGAATGTAAAGATATATTAAAAAGCTCCTTAATCTTTTTTTTACTCATTCCAATACCCGTATCGGAGACAGAAATTTCCACACAGTCTTGTTTTCTATTGGCTGATATATTTACTTGCCCTCCATATTCTGTAAATTTAATTGCATTGGAGACTAAATTTCGTAAAATTACTTTCAGCATATTTTCATCTGCAAAAACCACCATTTCATCTAAGGATATATAATTTAAAGAAATACCTTTAGCCTTAGCTTGTGTTGTTTTTAGCTTTATAATTTCTCCAACTACATCGGAGAAGTTAAAATTTGCAGGCCTAAACATAAGTTGATCTGTTTGGGATTTTGCCCAATTCAATAAATTATCAAGTAAGATAAGCGTGCTCTTGGCAGATGAATTAGTAATCACATTAAAAAAGCCCGTTGCAATTAATACAACGGGCTTTTTTTGTGATAATTTAAACTATTCTTAAATCAATCCTCTGTCGTTTAACAGAGCTTGTTCGTCGGGTTCGGCACCTCTAAAATTTTTGTACAGCAACATAGGATCTTCTGTCCCTCCTTTTTCCAACACGTTTTTACGAAACTTTGTGGCTGTTTCTTGGTCAAAAATTCCATTCTCCCTAAAAGCCTGAAAAGCATCCGAATCAAGTATGGCCGACCAAATGTAGGCATAGTATCCGGCCGAGTATCCACCCGAAAAAATATGATTGAAATAGGTGCTTCTGTAGCGCGAAACTATTTCGGGCATGAGATTCATCTTGGCTAAGGATTCTTTTTCAAAATCATTTGGATCCATCTCCAGAGGCTGTGTTAAGGTATGGTAATCCATATCTAATATAGCGGCTGCCAAATACTCGGTAGTAATAAAACCTTGGTTGAACTTAGCGCTATTCTGAATTTTTGTGATCAGTTCATCCGAAATAACCTCTCCCGTTTTATAATGCTTTCCATACACCTTTAACAGTTCGGGCTGGGCTGCCCAATGCTCCATAATTTGCGATGGAAGTTCCACAAAATCACGTGGTACGGCAGTACCTGATAAGGTGGGATATTGACATTTCGAAAGCAGTCCGTGCAAGGCATGTCCAAACTCATGAAATAAGGTTGAAACTTCATCGTAGCTCAACAGGGCAGGTGCATCTTCCGTTGCATTGGTAAAGTTGCAAACCATAGTGATGATTGGAGTAATAGATTTACCATCTTTCACTTCCTGCTTACGGTAGGAGCTCATCCACGCGCCACCACGTTTGCTTTCTCGAGGATGAAAATCCATAAACAGAATACCCACAGGCGCACCGTCGGCTTCTTTCACCTCAAACGAAATAGCATCGGGGTGAGGGGTTGGCAGGTCGGTTCGTTTTTCGAACTGTAATCCGTAGAGTTGGTTGGCAGTATAAAGAATGCCATCTACTACATTTTTCAACTCAAAATAAGGTCTGATTTCGCTTTCGTCTAAATCGAATTTTTCCTTTTTAACTTTTTCGGCATAATACCACCAATCCCAAGGCTCTAAATTAAAACCACCATCCTCAGCATCAATGATTTTTTGCATGTCGGCAATTTCC
This sequence comes from Saccharicrinis sp., assembly GCA_024635555.1. Classification (GTDB taxonomy): domain Bacteria; phylum Bacteroidota; class Bacteroidia; order Bacteroidales; family Marinilabiliaceae; genus Saccharicrinis. The sequence goes on along the minus strand of JAGXIO010000073.1, from coordinate 104,985 downwards.
TTTTTGGCCATACGAAGCGATTTCTCCATTAAAAAGGCCAATTTTGCATTCACCACCTCGGGTGTTTTGGCCATATTCTCCTCCAAAATAAAAGAAGCGTGGTTTTCGTAGCCCAGCAATTGCGCTCTTTTTAAACGCAACGAAGCAATTTTTTTGATGTTTTCGTTGTTGTCAAATTCATTTCCATTGTCGCCACGATTTATGTAGGCTTTAAACAATTCTTCGCGCAATGCTCTGTTGGATGAGTTTTGCAAAAAGGGGAAAATACTGGCATTTTGAGTTGTAAAAACCCATTTACCTTCCTGCCCGTTATCTTTGGCCGCTTTGGCGGCAGCGTCAATCTGGCCTTTGGTAAGTCCGGCAAGGTCATCCTCATTTTCAACCACCAACTTATAATTGTTGGTTTCATTAAGTATGTTATCGCCAAACTTTAGTGTTAACAATGAGAGTTCTTCATTTACTTTTCTGAACTCGTCTTTTGATTCGGCAGGTAAGTTAGCACCGCCACGTTCAAAAGCCTCATATGATTTTTCCAGCAACATCGCCTGTTCGCCGGATAGTGATAGTTCCTCCTTTTTGTCATAAAGGGTTTTGATGCGTTTAAACAAGTCCTCGTTCAAATATATATCATCGTTTTGCTTTGACATCAAAGGAGCTAAATCCTTGGCTATTTCTTTTAACTCATCATTGGTATTGGCGCTGGTGAGGTTGTAAAATACACTGCTCACTTTTGTCAACAGCGGCCCGCTGTATTCGAGTGCCTCAACTGTGTTTGCAAAGGTTGGTTCCTCGGCATTTTCAACAATAAGCGCAACATTTTGCTGTTGCTCTTTTATGCCAGCCTCGAAGGCAGGTTTGTAATGCTCCGGCTTTATTTGAGAAAAAGGGGCAATACCAAAAGGGGTATCGTATTCGTTAAAAAACGGATTCGTGTTCATGGTTGTCTCTGTTTTACATGCGCTCATAGCTATGATGAGTGCAAACAAAATTAAAATAGTTTGTTTTTGCATATGGATACTCATTTAAAAGTTTGGGTGCCAAATTAAAGAATCTATGGGAATTTAAAACTGATAAATTTCATTAGTTGACCTAAAAAAACAACGGCGGCTCTGATATCAAAGCCGCCGTTGTTTTAAATGTCGCGTTTATAATTCTCTAAAAAAACTTAGTCCTGTATCTTAGCACATAAATACTCACGATTTAAGCGGGCAATGTTCGCTATTGAAATTCCTTTGGGGCATTCCACTTCGCAGGCACCTGTGTTGGTGCAGTTACCAAAGCCCAGCTCGTCCATTTTACTTACCATAGATTTGGCACGGCGTACAGCTTCTACCTTACCTTGTGGTAATAGTGCCAAGTGGCTTACTTTTGCCGAAACAAACAACATAGCCGATCCGTTTTTACATGCAGCCACACATGCACCACAACCAATACATGATGCGGCATCCATTGCCTCATCGGCATCGGGCTTGGGGATGGGTATGGCATTGGCATCGGGCACACCTCCGGTGCTTACCGAAGTATATCCACCTGCTGCAATAATTTGATCGAAACCGCTACGGTTTACAATTAAATCCTTAATTACAGGGAATCCGGCCGATCTCCATGGCTCAATGGTAATGGTTTCACCATCTTTAAATCTACGCATGTGCAGCTGACAAGTGGTAATATCATCATCCGGTCCATGTGGGCGTCCGTTAATATATAACGAGCACATACCACAGATACCTTCGCGACAATCGTGGTCAAAGGCTAAGGGTTCCTTATCTTCATTGACAAGCTGCTCATTTAAAATGTCCATCATTTCGAGGAATGATGAATCGGGCGATACTTTATCTAAACTGTATGTTTCAAAACGACCTTTAGCCTTTGCATCGTTCTGACGCCAAATCTTTAGGGTTAAACTTAAATTATTATCCATTTTCTTCAGTATAACTATTGAACCTCAATTAACACACACCCTTATTTGTAGTTTCGCTGAGCGATTTTAACCACATCAAAAGTAAGGTCTTCCTTCTCCATTACAGGAGCGTTATTTTCGCCCTGATACATCCAACAGGCGGCATAAGCAAACGCTTCGTCTTGGCGCAGTGCTTCACCTTCTTCTGTTTGGAACTCCTCACGGAAGTGTCCACCACACGATTCCTCGCGTTGCAGTGCATCACGTGCCATCAGGTCGCCAATAGTTATAAAGTCGGACAAACGAGATGCTTTTTCTAACTCTACGTTCATACCACTGGTTGTTCCGGGAATCTTAACATTAGTCCAGAATTCCTTTTTGATTTCACCAATTCTTTCGATAGCATGTTGTAAACCTTCTTTGTTGCGAGCCATTCCCACAAAATCCCACATCACCAATCCAAGCTCTTTGTGCAGGTTATCCACAGTGCGGTTACCTTTAACTGCTAATATTTTTTCAAACTTAGCTTTAGCAGCATTCTCGGCGTCAACAAATTCTTTTTCTTCACCCGTCATCCTAGGTGTGCGGATATCGTCGGCCAAATAGTTTTGAATAGTATAAGGCAGAACAAAATATCCATCGGCCAATCCTTGCATCAGAGCCGAAGCTCCTAAGCGGTTTGCACCGTGGTCGGAGAAGTTAGCTTCACCTGCAGCAAACAATCCAGGTACGGTTGTCTGCAATTCGTAATCTACCCAGATACCGCCCATCGTGTAATGGATGGCAGGATATATCATCATGGGTGTTTCGTATGGGTTGTCGTCTACAATTTTGTCGTACATCTGGAAAAGGTTTCCATAACGTGAACGGATAGTTTCTTCACCCAAACGCTCGATAGACGATTTGAAATCCAAATAAACAGCCAATCCGGTAGCGCCAACGCCAAAGCCGGCATCGCATCTTTCTTTAGCAGCACGTGAAGCCACGTCGCGGGGCACCAAGTTACCGAAAGCTGGATATCTTCTTTCCAAATAGTAATCCCTGTCCTCTTCTTTTATATCTGTTGGTTTAAGTGTATTGGCACGTATGGCCTCAGCATCTTCTTTCTTTTTAGGAACCCAGATACGACCATCGTTACGCAACGACTCCGACATCAAAGTTAATTTTGACTGGAACTCGCCGTGAACCGGAATACAAGTAGGGTGAATCTGTGCGAAACAAGGATTTGCAAAAGCAGCTCCTTTTTCGAATGCCTTGATAAGAGCGGATCCGTTAGAACCCATGGCATTGGTACTTAGGAAGAAGGTATTTCCATATCCTCCGGTGGCCAACACTACGGCATGGGCAAAGTGACGGGTAAACTCGCCTGTAACCAAATTGCGAGCAATAACGCCACGTGCCTTGCCATTTACGATTACAATCTCAACAATTTCGGTGCGAGTATGTAAATCAACGGTACCTGCATTAACCTGACGCATCAACGATTGATATGCACCAATTAAAAGCTGCTGTCCGGTTTGTCCTTTGGCATAAAAAGTACGGCTCACCTGTGCTCCACCAAACGAACGATTATCGAGCAGTCCACCATATTCGCGGGCAAAAGGAACGCCTTGTGCTACACATTGGTCGATGATGTCGTTGCTTACTTGTGCCAAACGATAAACGTTGGCCTCACGAGCACGATAATCACCTCCTTTTACGGTATCGTAAAACAAACGATGAACTGAGTCACCATCATTGGGATAGTTTTTGGCAGCATTAATACCTCCCTGCGCGGCAATAGAATGTGCACGACGCGGTGAATCCTGAATAGTAAAGCTTTTTACTTTAAAACCCATTTCACCAAAGGAAGCTGCAGCCGAGGCTCCAGCCAATCCCGTACCCACAACAATAATATCGAGGTTTCGTTTGTTTGAGGGGTTAACCAACTTTTGGTTATTCTTATAATTTTCCCATTTTTTAGCCAATGGCCCTTGGGGTATCCTTGAATCTAACTTCATATCTCAACTATTAATAATGGATTAAGATTGAAAAAATAAAAACTGTGCAATAGCGATAATTGAAAATCCGATGCCAATCACCCATGCGAACACTACACCTACAACGGTCAAACGTTTACGCCAGATATCGTTGCTGGCTCCCAGCGACTGAAATGCCGACCAAAAACCGTGCGTAAGATGCAAAGCCAAACCTAATGATCCCAACACATAAAGTATCACTACCCAAAGCTGCGAAAAAGTGGCATTAACAAGGGCATAGGCATTTTCAACCTGTGTTTCTACCCCGGCTACATCAATAACGGTGTGCGCCAAAAGCGGATCGCCAGTAATCTTCATCTTTACATAAAATTGCCATATGTGAACAACCAAAAAAGCTAAGATAGTAAGTCCGAGCACCCACATGTTTTTAGAGGCCCACATCACCTCCGTTGTTTTGTTGCCGGAACTATACTTGTCGTTGCCGCGTGCTTTGTTGTTTTGTGCAGTCAGCAAGCTTCCGTATAGGATGTGCACAAAAAAACCGAGACCCAATAAAGGTTCCATAATCCTAATCAAAGGATTGGTACCCATAAAATGGGCCGCTGCATTAAACAGATCTCCGCTTCCGTCGAATAAAAGCAAAGAATTCACCGTAAGGTGTATCACCAAAAAGGTAATTAAAAAGAGCCCCGACAAGCTCATCAGCAGCTTCTTCCCAATTGAGGAACAAAATAAATTACTCATACAGTTTAATATTTAAATCTCTAAATGATATTGAATTTTGATTTTTGCAGTTGCAAAGGTAGTATGTTAGCGTTGTTTTGCAATGGTAATAAAGAAATAAATCTCTATTTAAAATCCTTCTAAGTATGTATTATTTCTCACTTATAATCAGCGCTTTATTAGATATAGATAAAAATAGACAAACAAAAAAAACTAAACTAAACATCCTTTTATTGTTTAAAATACTCATCAAAGTTTAATAAACATTAATTTAATCTTTTAGTTTTCGTTGCGAAGCGAAAAAACCACCGACTTCCCCACTTTTTAATTAAGGCAAAGTTTTATATTTTTGCCATCAGATATTAAGTTATCCAAAGATATTGTAATGTTACCTCATTTAAAAAACATAATGCAGCAAAATAAACTATCCCATGAGCGAAGAAATTGAATTTTTAATGGATGTGACCAAGGAAAAGATGGACAAAACAATAGAACATCTGGATCACCAGCTAATTAAAGTTAGAGCAGGAAAGGCTAACCCTGGAATGCTTGAGGGTATTATGGTTGACTATTATGGATCGATGACTCCTCTGCAACAAGTGGCCAATATTAACACGCCGGATCCAAGAACTATTGCCATACAGCCTTGGGAAAAACCAATGATAGTACCAATTGAAAAAGCTATTATGGCAGCTAATTTAGGATTAAACCCCGAAAACAACGGAGAATTGATACGTATTAATGTACCTCCATTAACCGAAGAAAGGCGTAGAGATTTGGTTAAGCAAGTGAAAAGGGAAGCCGAAGAAGCGCGCATAAGCCTGCGTAACATCAGAAGAGAAGCCAACGAGGAGTTAAAAAAGATGATGAAAGATGGTTTGGCCGAAGACACCCAGAAAGATGCAGAATTAGATGTTCAGAAATTGACAGACTCCTACTCTGTTATTATAGAAAACCACATAAACATTAAGGAAAAAGATATTTTGACGATATAATCTTTACCTAGTTTAAGAATTATTCATAAGGTTTCAGCTATCCAAGTTGAAACCTTATTTTTTTTTTATAAATCTTACTGGCAAATTTCAACTGCCTCTTTAATTAGGATTGCCCAACACCGGGCACATACTTGTGAATAATATTTAAAAGATCCTCGTAGCCAATAGGCTTAGCGATATAATCGTCGCAGCCTGCCAAAACAGATTTTTCACGTTCCTCGGACATGGCATAGGCCGTTTGGGCAATTACAGGAACCTTGGAATTTATTTTTTTTATTTCGTGGGTAGCTACGTAGCCATCCATTTCGGGCATTTTAATATCCATCAAAACCAAATCGATATTGCCGATGCGCTTAAATATTTCAACAGCCTCAACACCCGTGCGAGCCCATATTAAACTGGCGTTAGATATAGACAACGCCACTTCGAGATACCTAAAATTATCTTCTTCGTCCTCAGCAATCAAAAAAGTTTTTCCCTCCCAATTATATACCTCAACTTTATTATTTTCTTTGTATTTATGATTGGCATTACTCACCTTGTGAAAAGGAATGGTAAAATAAAAGGAAGTACCCACGTTAGGTTCTGATTCAATCCATATTTTCCCGCCCATCAACTCCAGTAAATCTTTAACCAGTGAGAGGCCGATACCCGTTCCGCCATAAAGTGTCTGACGCCCTTCGGAAAATTTATAGAATCGTTCAAATATACGCTCTTCCTTGCCCACGGGCAGTCCTATGCCGGTATCCTTAACGTAAAACTGAAGCAGTCCCTCATTGATGAGCTCATAGCCAAACTCCACAAAACCTCTGTCGGTAAACTTGATGCCATTGCCCACCAAATTTGCAAGTACTTGTTTTAAGCGTGTGCCATCAGTAAGCACCATCGTATTTTTGTCGGCGATACCTTCCTTTAAATACAGCTTAATATTCAACTGCCCTCTTCGCTTTATATCATTGTTAAAGCTTTCGTACACCTCCTGAAGCACATCGTGCAAACACACAGCTGAATTGCGTACTTGTAATTGTCCTGTGTCAATCTTTGAAATATCAATCAAATCCTCTACAATGGTCAAGAGGTTTTTTACGTTGAGATTAATTAAATTTACGAACTCTTCTTTTTCAACAGCACTGATTTCTTTGTGCGACAGCAAATTGCTAAAACCCAGTATGGCATTCATCGGGGTTCGCACTTCGTGGGACATGTTAGACAAAAAAGAGCTTTTCAACACATCGGACTCTTCGGCCTTAACTACAGCTCGCATTAATTTTTCGCGCTCTTGGCTCAGAATATTTTGATACCGTAACTCTTTCTCCAAACTAAAGCTCATGGCATTGATAAAAGAAACTAAGGGAAACAGTGTGGCAATGTTTATAAAGAGAAAAACAATTCCCAAATTCAAGTAATCGGAAAAAGTCACGTTCAGCAATATATCCACGGTGATAAATTTGGCCTGATGTAATGCGGCCAACGCCAATAACATGGCAGCGTTAAAAACTATTGAATAAATACCCGCTTTACGACCCAAGAGCATCCCCGACAACATTGAAAAGGACAACAACATGACAAAACCTAACGAAGGAAACGTGTTTAGAACAAACAAGAGACCTGCCAAAATATAAACGGAAAGTAAAACCCATAAGACCCTGAGCCGGAAAGGAAAATTCTTTACTGTACCCACAAATACAACACTTAAAAATATAAAAGTGCTCATTACGGCCAATAAGAAGCTATTATTTTGCAGAAAAGAGATAGTATAGTAGAGATAAACCATTAAACCAATCGCCATAAAGGCTAAGGTAAAATAGTGGAACACCCGTTCGCGCCAGTAATGAACACCTCCCTCCGAAGGAACAGTTGTTGGCCCTAACTTCCTTTTAATCCACACATTAAGCCTACGTGCTGTTTTACTTTGTTTTGTTGTCATAAATAAAAAGCAGGGCATTTATAATATGTCCTGCACCTTTAGTATACTATCCGCCCCTTTATGAGGCATAAAGATAAAAAAAACCAGTTTATATCAAATTCAAACTCATCAAAAACTACAACAGTTTCACCTGGGGTTTTACTCCACCCAACAATTTATAAAAATTTTACTTTCTACTAAGGGGGCAATTATTACAGATATCTATTTTTTTTTGTTCGTTCAGTACCTTATGGCGAAACTGATTATACACCGATTTCGACCAAATTTCGCTTAGTTTTTGCTTTTTCATATTTCCCATCACATACGCTGCATTCTTATCAAAGCAACAGGGAACCACGTCGCCTTTCCAAGTTACCACTGCCGAGCTCCAATGTTTCCAGCAATTATTACGCAACTTGCCCTTCAACTGCACCGAGCCATCGCTTAATCTTTGGTAGCGTGACAGGTTTTTTACTGTTGGTAGCAAATGCTCTTTCTTGTCGGCATTGTACACCTGTGCCCGTTTTACTTCCACCATATCAACACCCAGCTGCCATGCCATCTGCTCAAAATCCTTAATTTGATGTTGATTGTGCGAAAAAGCCAAGAATTGGAGTCTGATAATGGGATAATATGAGCGGGCTTCTTTTTTTGCCTTCACCAATTTTTTAACGCCTTCAATAACTTTTGAAACATCCCCTCCTACCCGATACTTCTCGTACACCTCCTGTGTGGTGCCATCCAATGAAACCACCAACACATCCAATCCACTTTGCACCGTTTTTTCCGCTTGCTTATCATTAAGGAACTGACCGTTGGTGGATGTTTCAACCACCAAACGAGCCTTTTTCGCTTCTTTTACCAATTCAAAAAAATCGGGGTGCATATAGGGCTCGCCCTGAAAGTACATATTTAAATGCCATAACGATTTATGCGTACCATCAATAATATGCTTGAAACTATTGACCGTGAGCATTCCCTTTGGCCGGGTAAGTATGCCCATACCAGTAGGACATTCCGGACATTTTAAATTACACACATTAATAGGCTCTATACTTAGTGCCAATGGATGACCCCAAACACAAAGCCTGTTCTGTATTAGTGGAAGTTTTTTGAGAAAAACACTAATGCCATGCGATAAATAAAGTTTTGCCGCATTAACTAGACGTGCAAAACTAAACATGCGCAGATAAGCTGCGGCCAGCAGACTATGGGCTGCTAAACTTTTAATTGGCTTGTAATAAATCGAATACTTGATCAAGATTTGGAGATAAAATAATTTCTGTTCTTCGGTTTTTCCTTCTGGCATCCGCAGTTTTAGAAGCATCTAATGGCACATATTCGCTTCTTCCGGCTGCTGTTACCCTTGAGGCATTAATAGATGAGTTTTGCAATATGATACGTGTAACCGATGTGGCTCTTTTAACACTCAAATCCCAATTATCTAATAAAACCGTGCTTTTATAGGGTACATCATCCGTATGACCTTCCACCAAAACGTTGATATCTAATTTTTGTTCCAGCACCGCTGCAATCTTTTTTAAAGCGCCCACACCTATGTTGCTCACCTGATAACTACCCGAGCTAAAAAGTAATTTCTCCTCCATGGAAACATATACCTTCCCGTTTTTTATATGCACAGCCAGCTCATCGCTGCCAAAATCGGTAAGGGCATTGGCCACGGTGGTTCGTAGCGCGTTCATGAGCGAATCTTTTTCGGTTAAGGCTCTTTCGAGCTCAAAGAGACGCTTGTTTCGGCCTTCGAGTTCGGCCTCCACTGCACGCAAATTGGCAGAGGCTGTTTCCATACCTTGTTTTTTGACTGCCAATTCCCGCTCTGCTCTAACCAATGCATCCTCTCTATCTTGCAATTGTTGGTGCAGTTGTTGTAAATTTTGCAACAACCTTGCCGACTCGGGTGAGTCGTTTAGAGCCGAAGAGTTTTGCATAAGATCGTTGTATTGCGCCATCATCTCTTTGTTGCGGCTCTTTAAACTCCAATTTTCTTTAGCTAAACGCATGGTATCCTTTTGCAATGCCTCCACCATCTGCTTTAAACGCTTCACTTCGGCATTTAACTCGTTGTTATCTACCTCCATCCGCTGGTAACCTTGCTCCATTCGCTTTAGCTCCGCATTATTTTCCCTCTCGCTCTCTTGCAATTCCTGGTATTGTTTTAAAGGAATACAAGAGGTAAAGGCCGTTAGTGTTAGCGTTAATAATATGGCATGTTTTATCTTCATTGTTTTGTGTTTTATCATGGTTCAAATATCACAATAATTTTGCGAAGAATAAAAAGAAGTTCTATTATTAATGGGAGTTTATTTCGCACCAAAACAGTATATTTGCCACCAACATATTTTAACCCAACAACACAGAATGATAGAAGAAGGGCAAAGCCTACTGCAGCAGATCAATAACCCTGATGATTTAAAAAAATTCAGCGAAAAAGATTTGACACAAATATGTGGTGAGCTAAGGGAATTCATCATCGATGCCGTGTCGTGCAATCCTGCCCATTTTGGGGCTAGTCTTGGCGTGGTTGAACTTACTGTTGCCTTGCATCATGTTTTTAACACCCCCTACGATAAATTAGTTTGGGACGTTGGCCATCAGGCTTATGGTCATAAAATTCTGACTGAACGCAAAAACCTTTTTCATACCAATAGAAAATATGGAGGCCTTAGCGGTTTCCCTAATATTTTTGAAAGTAAATACGACGCTTTTGGGGTGGGACACTCCTCCACCTCTATTTCTGCCGCCTTAGGTATGGCCATCGCCGCTCAAAAAAATAACGAAAAAGACAAACAGATTGTAGCCATAATTGGCGACGGCAGCATGACCGCTGGAATGGCCTTTGAAGGACTCAACAACCTGAGCAAGTCAAAAACCAACATGCTGGTTATTTTAAACGATAACAATATGGCCATCGACCCGAGCGTGGGCGGCCTCAGCGATTACCTGCTCGACATCTCAACCTCGCAAACCTATAATAAAATGCGTAGTGAGGTAATTCGCGGTTTGGAGAAATTAAAAATCACCGGTCCCGATTCCAGAAGCAAGATTGTTGCCATCAACAACAGTATTAAATCCATCCTGACCAAACAATCCAATATGTTTGAAGGGCTAAACATCAGGTATTTTGGCCCTGTTGACGGTCACGACATCCACCACCTGGTAAAAGTGCTGAACGATTTAAAAAACATCCCCGGCCCCAAAGTATTGCACTGCATCACAAAAAAAGGTAAAGGATTTAAATTGGCCGAGGAAAACCAAACTGCCTGGCATGCACCCGGTGCCAAATTCAATAAGCTTACCGGCGAAAACATGGACAATGCACCATCGAACCCCAGACCACCGCGCTTTCAGGATGTTTTTGGACATACCATAGTGGAGCTGGCCGAAAAAAATAAAAAAATATTAGGTATTACCCCCGCCATGCCTACAGGGTGCTCCCTAAATATCATGATGGAGAAAATGCCCGACAGAGCATTTGATGTAGGTATTGCCGAGCAACATGCCGTTACTTTTTCTGCAGGTTTGGCCATTGAAGGAATGCTCCCATTCTGCAATATTTACTCCTCATTTATGCAGCGAGCTTACGATCAGGTTATACATGATGTGGCGCTACAAAACCTAAACGTGGTATTTTGCCTTGACCGAGGGGGCCTTGTGGGTGCCGACGGCGCCACCCACCATGGCGTTTACGATTTGGCCTTTTTTCGCCCTATCCCGAATATGATTATTTCGTCGCCACGAAACGAGGAGGACTTGCGCAACTTAATGTACACCGCTCAGTTGCCCAACAAGGGACCGTTTGTGATACGATATCCGCGAGGAATAGGCAGCACCATAGAATGGCAAACCCCATTTAAAGAAATAGAAATAGGCAAAGGCGAAAAACTCAAAGATGGCAACGATGTGGCCTTTATAACCATTGGACCCATAGCCAACAAAGCATTGCTGGCGTGTGAAAAACTGGACGAAGAAGGGATATCGACAGCCCTATACGACTTACGTTTTGCCAAACCGCTAGATTGTAATATGCTTACCGAGATATTTAAAAAATACAAAAAAGTAATTACCGTTGAGGATGGCACCATTATCGGCGGAATAGGAACTGCCGTAACTGAATTTATGGTGGAGAATGGATTTACGGCACAGATTAAAAAATTAGGTGTGCCCGATATTTTTATCGAACATGGAACACAAACAGAACTGCAACGGGATTGCGGTTTCGACAAGCAAGGAATGATTGATGCTGCAAAAGGTCTTTTTTAGATAAATTGAATAAGGCAATTTGTAGATATGGATAAACATTTTTGAATGGGGTTAAAACCCCTTTTACATTTTTAATTAAATCCGTTCACTACCTGCCGGACGGGCAGCTAGTGAATAGCAATTTCAGTATCAATTTCAGTTCTATTAGTTTCTATTGCCGTCTGCTTAAGCTGACGGCAAAGATAAGTTAGTAACAAAATGGGCTTTAGCCGCATTTCAATTCGATACAGAAACCAATACCTTCTTATTTCCCTCATCCCGAATTTCTACACGTCGTATTTTCCCGCTTATTGTTTTAGGCAGTGTATCTACAAACTCAACAATTCGAGGATATTTATAGGGAGCTGTCACATTTTTAACGAAATCCTGAATCTCTTTTTTGAGTATATCATCACCCGGAGCATATTCGGGCGCCAGCACAATAGTAGCTTTTACCACTTGACCGCGAATTTCGTCGGGCACTCCTGTAATCGCACATTCTATAACGGCAGGGTGTGTCATTAAGGCACTTTCAACTTCAAAAGGCCCAATGCGGTATCCCGAACTTTTTATTAAGTCGTCTACACGACCCACAAACCAATAATATCCGTCTTCGTCAAAAAATGCGATATCTCCGGTGTAATAGATTCCATTATTCCATGCTTCATTGGTGCGTTTCTCGTCGCGATAATAGGAGTGGAAGAGTCCGATTGGAGGATTTTTTCTGTCGGCAATAATTACAATCTGCCCCTCTTCCCCAATTTCGCAATCCGTGCCGTCGGGTTTGAGTAATTTAACATTGTATTGTGGCGAAGGAATACCCATTGCACCGGGCTTTGGGGTCATCCATGGAAAAGTTCCAATCAGCGCCGTGGTTTCGGTTTGTCCAAAAGCTTCCATGAGCATAATTCCTGTTCTTTCATGGAAAGTCTCAAAAACCTTTGGATTTAGCGCTTCTCCGGCGGTGGTACAGTATTGAAGGGCAGATAAATCGTATGCCGAAAAATCTTCTTTTATCATAAATCGGTACACAGTAGGAGGAGCGCAAAATGAGGTGATTTTATATTTTGCAATAACACCCAGCATGTCCGCTGGCGTAAATTTTTTATGATCGTAAATAAATACCGTACATCCAGCCATCATCTGACCATAGAGCTTACCCCAAACTGCTTTTCCCCAGCCCGTATCAGCCACCGTTAAATGCCTGCCATCTTCCAATGAGTTGTGCCAAAAACAAGAAGTTACTATATGGCCCAATGGATAGGAGAAATCATGAGCTACCATTTTTGGGTTTCCGGTTGTTCCCGAAGTAAAATAGAGCAAAGATATATCGCTCAGTTGCGACATTTTTTTTGGTCCATTAAATACGGGTGCCCCATCAATTCCTTCAGCAAAATTATCCCAATCTTCGGGAAACATCGGCCCTGTTGAAATCACTGTTTTAAGTGATTGGCACTCTGGCATTGCTGCACTGATATGCTTAATCACATTATCCTCGCCAACAGCAACAATGGCTTTTATCCCGGCAGCTTCGCACCTGTACGCAATATCTTTTTCCGTAAGGAGATGTGTTGCAGGTATTGTTACAGCTCCAATTTTATGCAGCGCAATAATGGAATACCAAAACTCAATTCTGCGCATAAGAATAAGCATTACCTTGTCGCCATGGCCTAAGCCTAACGATTGGAAATAAGACGCCGTTTGGTCGGTCTTTTCTTTTAGTTCACGATAGCTTATTTCTTTTTCTTCCCCTTCGTCATTCACCCAAAGAATGGCTAATTTATCAGGTTCTGTTCGAGCATATTCGTCAACAATGTCATATCCAAAATTAAAATTTTGGGGAACAATTATCTTGAAATTATTTTGAAAGTCGTTGAGCGATTCAAATTCGGTTTGTGCTAGGTATTTTTTATATAGTTGCATTCTTATTTCAACTTCTCGTTATTTTGGCGCAAGTTATAAAAACTGTAATAATTGACACTTGTTTTTTTTAGAAGTTTACGATTAACGATAGGATAAAATTCCTACCAGGAGCAGAAATACCGGAACTATAAGGACGATACCGTTTGTCGGTTAAATTTTCCAAACCTGCACTAACCGTAAAACTCTCCAACAAATCATACATCGACTTTACATTAAACGTGCACCATGCCGGCGAATACGTATTCCCATTTTTATCCTTGGCGTAAATTTCGTCTTTACCTTGTTCTTCAAAGGCTAAATCCTCATGTTTTCGCTGGCTTTGGTAACTGGTGTAAAACTGCAAATGCAATTTATCGGCCTTATAATTAAAGCGACTTGTTCCGAACAAAGGCGCTGCATGGCGCGAGGAACTTGTGCTTCCATCATCTAATTCTTCTTGGCCGTGTTGATAGTTTATATTGGACGAAAAGCTAAATCCTTGGGGGAGTTTAAGCTCTAAACCAGCTTGTACGCCATATACATTTGCCACCGAAGCATTTTGTATGGCTTGTATCTTACTCATTTGGCCATCGTACATTAAACTATCGCGGCCACCCAATTGAAAGTCTCTACGCACCAAGGCATTTTGCAAAGTGGTGTAATAAGCCGTAACATCAATTTTTACCAAATCGTCAAAAACCTTGGTAATTCCCACATCCAAATTATAGGCATATTCTGCTTTTAAATTGGGGTTAGGAACCGTAACAGCTCCCGGTTCCGCATCGAACACTTTACCCATATCATCCACATTGGGCGAACGGAAAGCAGTTCCGAAATTGACACTCAGCACCCAACTTTGAGTAGGGCGATAAACGGTGCCAATGCTACCGGTTACAGAATTGTCGTCGATTTTGACCTTCGAGAACGGAAAAGGATAAAAATCAAGGTTATTGCTAAAGTCTGCGTCAAGTGCAAATAAATTAAAGCGCAATCCGGCTAAGGCAGTCAGTTTTTTCGACACCTTAAATTCATCATTCATATAAACAGCCAACGAACTCCAGGTTGAATTTGGATAACGCGAAGCACCCTTAGATTCCACTCCATTAATAATATCTTTCAAATTACCGGACGATTCCACATCGTTATAAATATATTCGGCTCCATAAAAAAGTATATTCTTATCACCCAACGATTTTGTAAAGTCCAGATTTAGGGAATATGCTTCAACGTTTTCAGTATTGGTGGAGCGTTGCGTTTTATTGAATGACCTATCCATTCTACTTTCCTCAAAACGTTGTTGTGCAATCCGCAGTGTCAGCTCATCGTAAATGACATTATTATTGCCCTTATGGTTAAGCGACAGGTTATTCATCATCCACTTTTGCGGCCCGTAATTCCACTCGGCATACCTCGGCATACCATCCTTAAAGCGGGCATTACGGTCGTATCTGCCATAGGGCGAGGTTTCGGAATAGTGAAAACCGTATTCAAAATTCCAATTTTCGTTGGGTTGGAATCGTATTTTTTGCATCATGTTGTCCTGCGAGTAGGCCGAAGGTATCTGTAGTAAATTATTGTCTTGGGTAATAACATGGTCAACACCGTTTTGCCTTTGCACATAAACTGTTTTTAAATAATCGTCGGGTCCATGGCTGCCCTGTCGCAAATGGTCGTAATCCCAGGTACTGAAACTGCTTACAAAAGCCCATTTTTTCCAACCTACGCTCACATCAAAATGTCCTGATTTTTCACTATTTGCCGATGAATAACGTGTAAGTGCTTTACCTGCTATCAAAGGCTTATCTGTTAACGACAGCTGAGGAGTGAGTGTTTGAAAGCTCATTACGCCGCCAATTGCATCGCTTCCATACATTACAGAACCAGGCCCAAAAAGCACTTCGGCACTCTCCGTGACAAAGGGGTCGAGGCTAATTACATTTTGCAAGTTTCCGCCTCTAAAAATAGCAGTGTTCATTCGCACACCATCCACCATATATAACAGCCTGTTTGTGGCAAAACCTCTAATCATAGGGCTACCACCCCCCTGCTGGCTTTTTTGAATATATACCTTACCCGAAATTTCCAACAAATCTGCTGCCGTTTGCGGATTTTGCATGGTAACATCATTTTTTACTATAGTTGTAATTTTAAAAGGTATATTATATGAAGATTGTTTCCATTTGGTTGCAGAAATAACCACTTCATCTAAATTCAAATTCGACGGTTCTAATCTCACCTCAAAATTGAGGGATTCCATTTCAGCATAACGCATCGTGACAGATTTAAAGCCGAGCATCTGTACACCTATTTTTTCTGAACCTTTAAATTTCGAAATATCCGCTTGGCCATCGGCATTAGTTGTTACAAAAGTCTTGGGTGTTTCACTGTGCAAGGTAACCATTTCGAGAGGTCGACTTGTTTCAATATCTTTAATGGTTACTATCTGGGCATGAATTAAGTACATCATCCCAAATAACATGCATGAGGTAAGTGCAATTTTCTTCATTATTCTTTAAACGATTTAACTTTGTCAATTGGCCAAAAATATCCCCAGTGTCGCACGAATGATTTCTTTTTCGTGTTACACTGGGGAGAGTAGATTCCAATAACAAATTTCGCACCATTCTCAGATGCTTAAAAATAGTGTGTGGCTATTTTAATAGCTTGTCATTCCATTTTATTTCCAAATCAAATTTCTGTAAGCAAAGTCCAATACTAAGTTCTTTCCATGGATGATTTTATTCTTGGAAATTACATTTTGATTCTTCATGTTTCCACAATATCGTTATTTGGGTTAGCTCATCATATAAGTCATTTGTAGCTCCGAGATTTTCTCCACTACAGTTCTGAACGATTGAATAATAATTAGCTGCAGGATTACAGTTACCATAATAGAAAACTGTCTCTCCTTTATAATTAGCCATAACATAATAGGAATATACATCTTGTTTCATATTATCAATTGCTTCCTTTAACCAAGCGATCTCCTCAGCAGGATTTGTCACATTACATTTATTATCATCCGAATCCTTGTTTTCATCTTTATCACATGAAATTAGAGCAAAAAACATTACTAATGTCGCTAGTGTCATCAAATTAAAACTTCTTCTCATTTTTTTACTTTTTAGAGGTTATTGTTGAATACCATTTGAATCAAGACGTTTAATTTAGGTATTGGTTGCGTGTAATGGCTAATATTATCAGGTAACATAACTAATTTTCAAAATATTTTTCAGTTCCTGTTTTATACAAACAACCTGCAACTTACCAATAGCCATACCTACCGTTTTGTGGTAGTCGGTAACAATAACCAATATTTCGGCGCTGTTCTATTCGGTTTGTCTAACCGGATTTGGCCAGAGCTTATTTAACAATCCCGAATATATCAAAATAAGGCCCACAATACTTCCCCATAATGCGCCCAACGAAATATCCCAGGCACTGTGAACGCCAATGAGCACCCTCGAATAGGCTATTAATATGGCCCACAAATAAAAGGCACCAAGTATCCACAGTTGTTTTCCTGACCTTCTGGTAACACCGATGGCAGGTGCGGGTTTAAAACGTTCCAATACATAATATCCTAACAAAGTAACCACTAGAAAAGCGGCTACCGAATGCCCCGACGGAAAAGAATAACCTGCCGACCTTATCCATTCTTTTAATATAGCTTGATTCAACGGTTTATCATCGATATAAAAACTTTGACCATCGACAAGGTTAAGATAGTTTATCAAATAGTTACTACGTTTAATTTTATCCTCTTTCGAATAAAATTCTTTGGCATTTAGGTTAGCATGTTTTTCGAGATACAAAATACTAGGCCTAAACTCTTTTATATATTTTTTAATTACGAATTCATTAAAAATAGCAGTTCCTCCAACAGCAACCGACAATAGCAAAAATACTATAAGCCCATGGATTATACCTTTTATAAAGCTTTTGACTCGTAAACTAATTACAATGGCGGACAGTAGCAAAATAACGATTATGCCGATAACACTGCCACTATGGGTAATCGTCACCCAAATAGTTGCCCACACCGCATCGTAAACCACCGCAGCTGAAATTGGTAACACAAAAGTAAACGCTACAATTAAAACAGAACACAAACAAAACAAGGCAAGAACCTTTAATTCCTCATTTTTTACAAACTTCATTTATCTCAAATTATTTGTCTCAAAAAAACATTAGGCACTATAAATAAAATACAAAAATAACTAGAAACAAAGGAAAGACGTTTGAAATGAAATTTGTATTTTCGTAAAATACCGTTAAATATAGTATCTTGTCGAATTCTATAGTACACTTAACAGAATAATCAGATGTCAGAACCAAAACAAAAAATAGAGCTTGAATATATTCTTAGAACCTCACCAACCATATTGTACAACCGTTTATCAACACCCAGCGGATTGTCGGAGTGGTTTGCCGATGATGTAAATGTAAATGGAAAAATTTATACTTTTGTTTGGGATGGTAGCGAACAGGAGGCCGAATTGATGGGTAAAAAGGACAATAAATTCATTCGTTTTCGATGGATCGAAGATGAGGGGGAGGATTGTTATTTTGAGTTTAATATTAATGTAGACGAACTCACCGGCGACACCGCACTGGTTGTTACTGATTTTGCGGA
Organism: Saccharicrinis sp.; assembly: GCA_024635555.1. Taxonomy (GTDB): domain Bacteria; phylum Bacteroidota; class Bacteroidia; order Bacteroidales; family Marinilabiliaceae; genus Saccharicrinis. Next base: position 86,684 of record JAGXIO010000073.1, on the reverse strand, counting down.
AGAAGACGAGATGGAAGGTTCGGTGAGCCTATGGAATCAGCAAATAGACCAACTAAAACATGGTTTAGGCTCTACCTGATTTCTTACCATACATTAAAATATTAATTTAACTTTGCATTTTGGAAACCTGAGGTTACCAGAATGCTTTTTTTTTGGCATTATTCGTGCTGCTATCAAATACAAAATCATAAAACACAACCATGAAGCGACTGCATGTATTTATTTTAAAAAGCTATCTGAGTCCTCTTGTCATGACGTTTTTCATCTCACTTTTTATTTTGGTGATGCAATTCCTATGGAAATATGTGGATGACATGGTGGGAAAGGGCTTGGAAGTTCATGTTTTAGCCGAGCTCCTGTTATATGCTTCTTTAATGGTGGTTCCAATGGCCTTACCTTTAGCCATCCTTTTGGCCTCTCTGATGTCGTTTGGTAATTTGGGCGAAAACTATGAGCTCACAGCCCTTAAATCAGCAGGTATTTCATTGCCCCGCATCATGGCTCCACTAATTATTTTTACGATACTAGTTTCCTTTGGTGCCTTTAAGTTCTCCAACAACGTTTTGCCCGTTGCCAACCTCAAGCTATACAGCTTGTTGTATTCAGTTCGGCAGACTAGTCCTGAGTTCGACATAAAAGAAAAAATATTTTACGATGGACTTACTGACTTTAACATCAAAATCGAAAACAAATCGAAAACAAATGACATGCTTTATGGCATCATGATATACGACCATAGAAACAGCATGGCACGAAATAGCAACGTAACCCTTGCCGACTCAGGTAAACTAAAAATTTCAGAAGATAAAAAATCGTTAAAACTAATACTTTGGGATGGTGTTACCTACGACGAAAAAGCAGACTTGGATAAAAGGAGTATACGGAAAAATGAAAAACAACAATTCAGGGTGGATCATTTCAAAAAGCAGGTAGCCTTAATGCCCATGCATGGGATGGATTTTAACCGCATGGATGAAGGACTTTTCAAGAGTAACACCAAGATGAAAAATATGGAACAATTGGCCCATGATTCCGACTCCCTGCAAATAGAACGTGACAAGCAAATTAAATACCTAAAGCCAAGAGTAGAATCGAGCTATTTTGCCCAATACAAATCACTAAACATAAGAGAAAAACGAAATATCGAAAATAACGCCCAAAAGGATTCTTCATTGCTAAACACCTATCACGAAAAACCAATTGAGGCATATGGTATAATTAATTTAGACAGTTTATATAATACCTTTAACGTGCAAACCAAGGTGAGTGTATTAGGAAATGCCGCACGAAACGCACGCGATACCAAGGCTCAAATTGATGAACAAATGATTGAAATTGAAAAGATAGATTATCATTTGGTGAGCCAGAAAATTGAATGGCATCAAAAGTTCACTTTGCCATTTGCCTGTTTCATCTTCTTTTTCATAGGAGCACCTTTAGGCGCCATCATCCGCAAAGGTGGGCTAGGCATGCCGGTAGTTGTATCCATTTTATTTTTTATTTTCTATTATATTATCGACACTTTTGGCCTTAAGTTGAGCAAAGAAGAGATATGGCCACCCTTTATGGGCATGTGGCTTTCAACGGTTGTTTTGTTTCCAATCGGGGTTTTCCTCACTTACAAAGCAGCTACCGACTCAGCCATTTTAAACGCCGATGCCTACGTCATCTTTTTTCAAAAATTATTTGCCAGATTTAAAAAAAGATAAAAAAATATCCAACTTCACAAAGAAGAAAGTCCGTCGCCTACGAGACAGAATTTTTGATTAACTTTGCGAGCTTAAAAAACAACTGTAACGTAAATTCTAATTGTTGCCATGAGCGATAAAACATATCCGTTGAATACCATTGAAGAGGCTATCGAAGCCATTAAAAGAGGAGAATTAATCATTGTTGTTGACGATGAGGATAGGGAGAACGAAGGTGATTTTATAGCTGCCGCTGAACTAATAACTCCCGAAAAGGTAAACTTTATGGCCACCTATGGTAGAGGTTTAATCTGCACTCCCATCACCGAAAAACGCTGCGAAGAACTGGACCTGGAACTGATGGTGGGTAAAAACACGGCCTTACATGCCACTCCTTTTACAGTTTCAGTAGATTTAATAGGGCAGGGATGTTCCACTGGCATATCCGCATCGGATCGTGCAAAAACTATTTTGTCGCTTTGCGATAAAAAGACTCAGCCCGAAGATTTAGGCAGGCCCGGACATATATTCCCATTAAAATCGAAGCAAAAAGGTGTGCTGCGCAGAGCCGGTCATACCGAAGCTGCCGTTGATTTGGCTCGCCTAGCCGGACTGGCTCCTGTAGGTGTATTGGTGGAAATAATGAACGAAGACGGCACCATGGCGCGACTGCCACAACTAATGGAAATTGCCAATAAATTCGACCTGAAAATAATTACCATAAAAGATTTAATTGCCTACCGACTTCAAAAAGAGAGCCTTGTTATTAAAGGCGTTGAGGTGCATATGCCCACCCAACATGGCGATTTTCGGTTTATCCCATTCAAGCAAAAATCCAACGGATTAGAGCATATGGCACTTATAAAAGGTACATGGACCCCCGACGAAGCTATTTTGGTGCGCGTTCACTCCTCATGTGCAACAGGCGACATATTCCATTCTAAAAGATGCGATTGTGGCGAACAGTTACACAAAGCCATGGAAACCATCGAAGCAGAAGGCAAAGGTGTTATTGTTTACATGAGTCAGGAAGGTCGCGGAATTGGTTTGATGAATAAGATTAAGGCCTACAAACTTCAGGAAGAGGGCATGGACACGGTAGATGCCAATGTGGAGCTAGGCTTTGAAGCCGACGAAAGAGATTATGGCGTAGGTGCTCAAATATTAAGGGAGCTAGGTGTATCTAATATGCGACTCATAAGCAACAACCCCATTAAACGAATTGGCTTGGAAGGTTATGGCCTAAAGATTGTTGAAAACGTATCCATTGAAATAAAACCCAATTCTTATAACGAGTTTTATATGAAAACAAAAAAAGAGAAGATGGGACACAACTTACAGTTCTTTAAATACGATAAAAAATAGAGTTTATAAGAACCCGGCAAATGCTGGGTTCTTTATTATTTCTAATATTGATAGATATAGGTATTACCTTCTGCTGTTTAATATTTAGTTAAGCTCTTTAATGCAACACTTCGTTATATTTTTGTAACTATCTGAATGTTAGAGCTTTTTATGAGTTACGTGATTTTCGCTAACCCCTTGATAATATAGCGTTTGTAAATAAGTCTAATGTCTATTATCTAAAATCTAACGGTCTATTGTAATGAAGATCAGATAAAAACACTCCCCCCAACATTATCCCTGCTGGCCCCCGTTACCGACGACAAACAGTTTACCTGCTCCTGAATTCGTAACACACCCAGAAAAGCAAATATAATAGCCTCCTTAAAATCTATCACCTGCTTGTCCGGAATCACAAGCTCAGCACTGCTGTACTTGCCAATAAGCTGCATCAAAAAATGGCTAAAAGTTCCACCTCCGGTAAAAAGACATGATTTTATTTGTTGTTGATTCAATACCTTGGCTATCTGTTGCGCAAAATGATGATAACAAGTAGCCAACAAATCCTTTTTATTTAAACCTTCATATTTTTTTAAAATGGGTGTAAAAGCAGTTTCCACCCATTCTCTTGCCAATGATTTTGGCGCTGATAAACCATAAAATGCTAAATCATTTAATTCCTTTAGCAAATCGTTGTTAACCTTTCCCTTCGCGCCCAAACCACCATTATTATCATAAGGTATTCCAAATTCTTTTTGCACAATCTCATTGATAACAATATTCACCGCACAAATATCAAAGGCAATTCGCTCGTTTCCATACTGATAGGAAATATTGGCAAACCCGCCCATATTAACACAGGCATCATATCTACCAAATAACAAGCTATCGCCTATGGGCACCAAAGGAGCCCCTTGTCCGCCTAAAGCGATATCCAGAGTTCGAAAGTCGGAGACAACTCTTATCCCGCAGGCCGCCGCAATTTGGGCGCCACATCCTATCTGAAATGTAACGCCTTTCTCCGGCTCATGAAAAACCGTGTGCCCATGCGATGCCACTAGGTCAATATCGATTTCAGCTTCGACAAAATTGGCCACCTCATCGCCTATGAATTTTCCGTATCGCCTATGGAATTCCACAAAAGAATAAGCATCCAGTTTGTGCACCAAGGCCAATTCATTTTTCATCTTATCCGAATACAACACCGTTGTACCTTTTAAAATCGTAAAATCCCAGGCGTTTTTTCCGTGCAAAAATTCGCATAACACCAAATCCAAGCCATCTAGCGATGTACCGCTCATTACGCCTACCGCTCTGTATTTCTGTTTTTGTTTCATATATTGTAACAAATTGCAACTGAACCATCAAATAGATGACATTAATCGTGCTTCAAATATAAAATATTGCCTAAATTTAAATGTGAATTTAAGCTCATCATTTTGTGATGAAATATCAGCATTATTTCCTTTTTGTGAACACAAATTAATAATCCTTTCAAATATAACATTATGCCAGATTTATCTACTTCGTATATGGGGCTAAAATTAAAAAGCCCAATTATTGCAGCCGCCTCAGGGCTTACCAATTCTTTAGAGGATATTATTGAACTCGAAAAAAATGGTGCAGGTGCAGTAGTACTTAAATCCTTGTTCGAAGAAGAAATTGTTACCGACATGGATCGGGATATGAACAAGATGCACTCCGAAAGTTATCTTTACCCCGAAACCATGGAGTTTTATGAAGACTATGATGTAGAGGATACGCTAACCAATTATCTGAAACTCATTACCGAATGCAAACAGCAGGTAAAGATTCCCATTATTGCCAGCATCCATTGTGTTACATCACACAACTGGCCTTACTTTGCCAAGTCGCTCGAAGATGCAGGAGCCGATGCACTAGAGCTTAACATTGCTATTTTGCCCGACGACCCACAGCAAACAAGTGAAGAAGTAGAGAAAATATATTTTGAAATAATCAAAGCTGTTCAGCACGAAGTAACCATACCCATCTCTATTAAAATAAGTTCTTATTTCACCAATCTTACCGCCACGCTCACCCGTCTGGCCGACACCGGTGTTAAAGGGATTGTGCTTTTTAATCGGTTTTACTCGCCTGATATCGACATCGAAAATTTCGATGTTGTATCTGCCCCTAAATTGAGCTTACCCAACGAATATTTCCTGCCGCTGCGATGGATAGCCATTATGAGCCATCGTATTGAGTGCGACCTAGCAGCTACAACAGGCGTTCATGATGGAGCTACACTCATAAAAATGCTATTAGCTGGTGCCTCATCGGTGCAAATAGCCTCCACGTTATACAAAAATGGCTTTGCCCACATTAACGGGATGCTTGATGAACTAAAGAGTTGGATGACTAGCAAGGATTTTTCCAGCATCGATCAAATGAAGGGTATGTTGAGCCAATCTAAATCGATACAACCCGCCGGTTATCTCAGAATCCAGTTTATGAAACATTTTGCCGAAAAGTAGTTGTTTTGGCGTTTGACTGATAGCAGTTGACGGCTCACATTAGGCCGTCAGCAATTAATAATAACATTTTGCCATAAATGCCTATTTTTGTATCATTGCTTCCTCAACATTATAATAAAACAACTTTAAAATAAGTATGGAACTTACAACAACAGATTTAGATCAAATCAAAGCATTAGGAATTTTACCCACAGAGGTTGAATCGCAATTAAAAAGATTCAAAAATGGTTTTCCGGAAATAAAATTGAGCAGCAGTGTATCCGAAAACAAGGGATTAAAAAAGCTTTCGCCCGATGCACTCGAGCATAACATTCAGTACTATCAATCCCATTCGCCCTCAAAAAAATTAGTGAAGTTTGTCCCTGCGTCAGGTGCGGCAAGCCGTATGTTTAAAAGCCTGTATAACTACCTGCAAGGCACGGTGAACAAAGACGATGTAGATATTAAACAGTTTTTTGATGATATAGATAACTTTGCCTTTGCCAACGAACTGTTTGCTTTATTGGGCGATAAAAAAGATCAGCTAATACAAAACCGAGATAAAAAAGTAGTTAAACTATTACTTGATGAGCAGGGGTTAAATTATGGTACACTGCCAAAAGCATTGCTCACTTTTCATAAATATTCCGATGGACATTCAAACAAAGCCATTGATGAACATTTAATCGAGGGTGCACAATATTGTGCCGATTCAAACAACTTAGTTGGTTTGCACTTTACCGTTTCCCAAGAACATTTAAATTTGATAAAGGCGCATTTAAATACCGTCATAAGCAAGTTTGAAGAACGCTTCGGTAAAACCTTTGATATCAGCTATTCGGTGCAGGATAAGGCCACGGACACTTTGGCGGTGGACATGAATAACGAACCTTTTAGATTGGAAGATGGCAGCTTACTTTTTCGTCCGGGAGGCCACGGGGCACTGATAAAAAATCTTAATGAATTAGATGCCGATATCGTATTTATTAAAAACATTGACAACGTAGCTGCTGAGTGGCTGATAAAAGACACCCTGAATTACAAAAAAGCATTGGGTGGCATCTTGCTCGAAACACAAAGCATTTTATTTGATTACTGCCATCGCCTTAAAAATGCCAAGTCGTTATCTCAGGATACCGAAAAAAAAATCATAGACTTTTTATATACGCAACTTGGATTCAAGGTTCCAGAGAATTTTAGCAAAAAAAATGAAGTCGATAAAATAACCTACTTATTTGCTAAACTTAACAGACCATTGCGTATTTGTGGCGTGGTAAAAAGCAGCAATACCGGTGGCGGTCCTTTTTGGGTAAAAGATGCCGATGGTGCATTATCCTTGCAGTTGGTAGAAACAGCCCAAGTACATTTAAAAGATGAGGTACAAGTTAAAATCCTGAACACTTCGGAATATGCAAACATCACCGATTTGGTGTGTGGCGTTAAAAACTTTGAAAGCAAACCTTTTGACCTGATGAAATATTGCGATCCAGAAACAGGCTTTATTGCCGAAAAATCGCAAAACGGAAAAGCCCTGAAAGCAATGGAGCTTCCCGGACTATGGAACGGAGCCATGAGCGACTGGAATACCGCATTTGTGCAAGTACCCATAAGCACTTTCAACCCTGTAAAAACAGTACTCGATTTGCTAAAGAAAGAGCATCAAGGAGTTTCGAGATTATGAGTTAAGGGTTTATGAGTTAAGGGTTTCTAGTTTTGGAGTTTTGAGTTGAGAGTATTGATTTAGCAGCACAAAACCCAAAACTAAAAAACAAAACATAAAACAAACGCTATACTCGAAACCTTAAACACAAAAATATTGAACTCTAAACTTGAATCCCTGAACTCAAAAAATAAACATGGATAATAACGACGATTACTACACACAAAAACCATTGGTTGAGGGATCTGATTTTACACTGGATCCGCGTGGATTTAGGATACTGACACGCAAGTATCTTACCGCGCGCGGATATTGCTGCGGCAATGGATGCCTTAACTGTCCGTATCATCCCAAACATCAAAAAGGAAACACTAAGTTGCAGTAGAATAGGAATAACCCGAATAAAATATGACGATAAAAAAAGAGGATTTAAGAATTGTGTTTATGGGCACACCCGAATTTGCGGTGGAGAGCCTTAAAGCACTTGTTGAAAACGAATACAACGTTGTTGGGGTTATTACCGTGCCCGATAAACCTGCCGGACGAGGGCAGAAACTCAAAACCTCACCAGTAAAAGAGTATGCGATAAAGCAAGGCATCAAGGTGCTTCAACCCGAAAAGCTAAAAGACACTTCTTTTTTAGAGGAGCTTGCCACACTAAAGGCTGATTTGCAGGTGATAGTGGCTTTTAGGATGCTTCCGGAAATGGTATGGGATATGCCACGTTTGGGTACGTTTAACCTGCACGGCTCCCTACTACCACAATACCGTGGAGCTGCACCCATCAACTGGGCTGTTATCAATGGCGAAAAAGAAACAGGCGTCACCACCTTCTTTTTACAACACGAAATTGACACGGGTAACATTATCGACCAAAAAATATTACCCATTGGTCCAAATGATAACGCAGGAATCGTGCACGACAAGATGATGGTATTAGGAGCGCGTTTAGTTTTGGAAACAGTAGATAAAATATGCAAGGGTGCGGTTAAAACCAAATCACAAGACCAGTTTGTAGAATCCGGAGCAAACTTAAAACCTGCCCCGAAAATATTTAAAGAAGACTGCAAAATAAACTGGAATAAGCCCATTGAACAGGTGCATAATAAAATAAGAGGACTCAACCCCTCTCCTGCCGCCTGGACAGAAATATGGGATGCTGAGCACAAAAAAATAACGCTTAAAATATTTGAAACCGAAGTTATTGAAGATAGTACCAAACCGATGGGTACGATATACACCAATTGCAAATCGACCATTTGTATTGTTGGTAACAACGGCACATTACAAATTAACTCCTTACAACTGGCGGGCAAAAAGCGCATGACGACCAAAGAATTTCTGAACGGTTTTAAAACACTTGACCAATGTGAAATAGCTTTATAAGCTGATGCAATAAATTTAAGGTATAAAAAAGTATGCACGGGCAACACAATCGTCCATACATACTTTTTTTATATGAAATAACAACTCTAAAAAAAATCCAATGTAAGTCGCTCATATACTGATACCTATAACAATTAAAACTAAAATATTCATTTTTTATCTTCCAAAATATGTCTACATTTGTTACTTTTACGATAAACTATTTTTTTTACTAAAACCACTTATCATGAAAAAGACTTTTACCTTATTCGCTTTTATATTGTTGAGCTGCGGTGCTTTTGCACAGGAAGCCTTTATTGGCGAGGTACGCATATTTGCGGGAAATTATGCACCACGTGGTTGGGCACTCTGCGATGGACAATTGCTGTCCATCAGTCAAAACACGGCATTATTTTCTCTTTTAGGAACGTATTACGGAGGTGATGGCACTACTACATTTGCGCTGCCCGATTTAAGGGGAAGAGTAGTTGTTCATCCCGGCAATGGCCCAGGATTATCGAATCGTCAAATTGGAGAGAAAGGAGGGAGCGAGACCAACACGCTTACCTTAAACCAAATACCGGCGCATTCGCATACAGCCACGGCTACCAATCCGGTTTTTAACGACGAAGCCAATACGGATGACCCAACCGGAAAATACCCGGCCGTATCCGGCGAAAACATGTATTCCGACCAAACATCAGGCGATGGGGTGTTACCTCAGGTTACTATCGGTAATTCCGGAGGTGGGCAACCTGTTAACAACATGCAACCATTTATCGGCATAAATTATATTATCTGTTTACAAGGGATATACCCATCACGTAATTAAAAGCATTTACCATGAATAAAACCCTATTTATATTGGTCTTGCTATTACTACCCCTTGTGCACAAAGCCCAAACCAACTTAACAAGCGGCGATATAGCATTTGTGGCCATTAACAGTGACGAAAGCATGGACGATTTTTCGTTTGTGCTACTTACGGATATAGAAAGTGGTACTACCATTAACTTTACCGACAATGGATGGAGTCTGGCGGGCGAGTTTAACCCAGTTTATACCGAGAGCCACATCACTTGGACATCGAACTCGAACATTAGCGCAGGTACGGTGATACACGTAAAAACGTATAACGGTGTTGAACTGGCAAGCTCCGAAAGTGGAGAAATAACTGGTGACAAAATGACGATTTCAGTCGCCGGAGATCAGATATTGGCCTACCAGGGTGATAAAACAGATCCCCGGTTTATTGCAGCCATCAGTTTTAACCATAACACTACGTTTAAATCTGGCAATAATTTCGACGGCGACTCCTTTTCCAACTCTACAACGACCATGCCTCCCGGATTAACCGAGGGAATAAACGCGATACATATCTATTTGCCTGAAACGTTTGCAGAACAAGATAACAGCATTTACAACTGTTCTGTGACAAATGGAGAAAAAGAAGTCTTACTAAATGCCATCAACGATGTTAACAATTGGCTATTTGACGACGACACTCCATTCAACCAAAATCCGTTCCCATGCACGTTTACAATTGACCTCGCTACCGATGTCATAGCGCAATCGGGTGTAACGTTCAAAGTATTTCCAAATCCGGCATCTAATTTTATACGTATCATTGCAGAAAGTTCGCACGACAGCCGTATTACAGTAATCAATACAGCAGGAATAGTTTTAGACAAGTTCGTGTATCCTGCCAAGGCAACGGAACAATCCTACAACATCGATTATTTGCCAGCGGGTATTTATTATTTGAAAATACGAATAGAAGACCATGAGTTTACCACTAAAATAAGTGTGGTAAAATAAGTGTGGTAAAAAGCAGAAAAAGCTACTTGATGTGTATCAGGTAGCTTTTGTTTTTTATCCTAGAGGCAATATTTTACTTTTTCTTTTTTCGCAGTTCAACAACCTGTCCCTCACTAACCTCTTCCCCTTTTTTCATCTGATTATATCTATACAAACGACTCATTTTAACACCATATTTTTGCGATATGTACTGCAATGTTTCACCGGGCTTTACTTGGTGGGATGGATGCTTACGATGTGCTTTGTTTCGTTTCGATTGCAAATAAATATGTTTATAATCTTGGACACTGGCGTTCTCGGGTAGGTCGTTGTAAGTAAAAAGCTCCCAACTCTTCAAACCAAATTCATTACTTATATCCTCAAACGAATCTCCTTGATGCACAGTTACATACTTAACTCCATTGTTGAGCTCTACTTGGTGCGAAGAAAAAACATTTACAGTAAAATTGTCGTTAGCTAACCGTTTGGACTCCGGCTTATCCATATCTTTATATTCTTTCACAAATGTTCCGCCCAAATCAAAACGATGCAAATCATTTTCTTCGATGATTTTAATTAAACGATGGGCATATTGAGGATCTGTAGCATAACCCGCATTTTTTAACCCTTTAGCCCATCCTTTGTAATCCGTAGCATCCAAATCAAAAAGAGAAGCATAACGCGATTTGCTCGTTAAAAAATCAGAATGGTCGATATACGATTGATATACAGATTCATACTTCCTGAAACATTCGCCTCTAGCATCGTCGTCGTGATATACTTTATGGCCGCTCCAATCGTTATGACACTTTATTCCAAAATGATTATTGGATTTGCGTGCCAAAACTGAGTTGCCATTACCCGACTCTAACATGCCCTGGGCCAATGTAATACTGGCAGGTATGCCTACCCTGTTCATTTCATTGACGGCCAGCTTATGGTAATTTTCCACATACAAGCTTCTTGACATTACGCCCTGCGCCGAAAGCAAAACGGGAATAGATAACACAGCGAATAAAAATGATAAGCGAAGTATATTTCTCATTGCAAATGATATTTTTTTGAATTCGGGCAAATATAAACAATTTTATTAGCCGATAACAATTGGTTTTTTCGATATGTTAGCTAACTTAAACCCTTGTAACTATAGATACCAAACCTATTAACGTTTTTTAAAACCTATTATTATAAGCTTATGAGACTGTTACAAGTAACCACCCAGATAAAACGATATAAAAATTGGGACGAATTGCCTGCAGACGAAACATATTTGCTTAAAAAAGCGAGGCAAGCTGCCCAGAAGTCCTACTCACCCTACTCAAATTTCAAAGTTGGTGCTGCTGTTTTATTACAAAACGGAGAAGTTATTACGGGCAACAACCAGGAAAATGCTGCCTACCCCTCGGGTCTCTGTGCCGAGCGTACTGCCATATTTTGGGCCAACTCTCAATACCCCGACGTGGCGATAACAAAATTAGTCATCACCGCTTTTAAAAACGGCGAAACCGTTCCCAACCCCGTTGCCCCTTGCGGATCGTGCCGTCAAGTAATGATTGAGACCGAAACCCGTTTTAACACGCCTATAAAAACAATATTAGACAGTAGCAATGAGGTATGGGTAATAGAAAAAGCGGGTGACTTGTTGCCCATTTTTTTTAATGGAAAGGATTTAGAATAGCGGATGGCCGATTGCTAATAGCTATTAGCCATTAGCCATTAGCAATCAGCTAAAAAACATTCTCAAACTCCCTCCACAAAGCATCCTGCTTTGGCACTGGAGCTACAATAACCATATGCTCCTTGGTTACCGGATGCTGAAACTCAATTTTGCGGGCATGAAGGTTTATGCCTCCAACCTTATTTGAACGGGGTGCGCCATATTTTAAATCGCCCCGGATAGGACAACCTATCTTGGCCAGCTGGGCACGTATCTGATGGTGACGGCCTGTTTCTAAATCCACCTCGAGCAAGTGATAATTGGCCGAACTTGAAATCAATTTATAATTTAAAATAGCTTCTTTAGATTTTTTCCGGGCGGTGTCGTAAGCACTTGATCGGTTTTTCTCCTCATTTTTTATCATATGATGAACAAGACGACCAGTATCAGTTTCGGGAAGTTGTTTTACCACAGCCCAATAGGTTTTTGTGACCTCACGATCTAAGAACATTTTACTCAACCGCGTTGCTGCTTTGCTTGTACGTGCAAAAATTATCACACCGCTAACTGGTCTGTCAATTCGGTGCACCACGCCCAAATAAACATCGCCGGGTTTGTTATATTTCTTTTTTATATAGTCCTTTACCATATCGGATAACGCTGTGTCTCCGGTTTTATCTCCTTGCACTACCTCATCATTTGCCTTATTAATAGCAATTATATGATTGTCTTCGAAAAGTATCTCCATTTTTTCAGTGAACTGTTAATTGTGATAAATTGAGCTAAACCCAATTTTATATACTAATCCTATATTTTCTGCAAAGTTAATTAAATTATTCCTCAATTACTTTACAATGAATAAATCACAAAGGAAGCCAAGTTGGTAAACATTTTAAACCAGTAACGAGAAGATAAGATTAGTTTAGCCTTTAAACAGTTCGGAATGGCTTCCAAGTCTGATGATTTTAATGATGTCGTTCTTTTCATCAATCCATATGAGTAAAAAATCTCCCTCGATATGGCATTCCAGACACCCTGCATATTGTCCTACAAGCTTATGTGGCTTATAAAACTCAGGAATTTCAATTCCTCTGGCGAGCATATTTAAGACTTTAAAAAGGCCTTCCATTTTTTGTGGATTATGCCGATATTTCTTTAAGTCCTTTTTAGATTTTGTACTGTAATGGATTTTTTTCATTCTATCTCCTTTACAGATTTCATAAATGAATCAAAATTCGAAATATCCAATGTCCCTCCAGATTTGGCGGCAATTACTTCATTTATCGCTTCTAAGGTATCCTCATTCGGTTCCCTATAAACAGCGTCAAGAAGTAATGTTTCGACGTAATTATTTACGCTTCTGTTTTCTTTTGCTGCATCTTTTTTTAGTTTTTCCAAAAGATCTTTTCTCAAGCGAAAAGCAGTTTGTTTTCTTACTATCGTTTGCTTATTCATCGTCATAAGTGTTATACAATTGTTCTCTATTGTATTGCGAAAATAGCGATAAGTTTTGGCTTTACAAAAAGTGTTTTCTGAAACAATAACCATCATTCCCCTATAAACTCAAAAGTAAGTTTTCGAGAACTTTCAATTGGCACACCATTTATTGCGGCTGGAGTCCATGTTTCGGCTTTAAGTTTACTTTCTATCTGTAACAAAAACAGCGCATCTATCTGACGCTCTGCTTGGACTTTAAGCACCTCCCCTTTGGTTGAAACAAACAGCTCAACAATAATTTCTATTTTTTTCCCTTTAGGGACGTCAGGATATCTCATGCTTCGTTCAATTCTTTTCACCAGTTTTTTTATACCTCCTTCAGGTTCAGGAAGCAAGATGCTATCAACTGATTGAACCTTCGTTACTTCTTTTTTCGCAACTGCGCCTTCCTTAGCATTTCGTATATTTCTTTGGGTTCCATAACCAACCACTACCAACTCATCCATAGCTATTTGGGCAGGTTCCATCATCACCTCACCCAAACTATCATTTTTTACCACAGCTATTTTGTCCTTAAAACCAATATAGCTTAGTTGCAGTACTGCACCATTTTGCGGAGCTTTTATAGCAAAATCACCATCCCTATCGCTTATTGTGCTATTATCCGCCAAAGCCTCCGATCTTAAACCTCCCAAAATCGAATGGGTAACACTGACGCCTGGCAAAGGCATCCCACTTTCATCCACCACCCTACCCCGGAAAAACACTAACAAAGTATCACTCGGTAATGAAGATGTTCCTCTTATCATCATTGGTCTTGGTTGATCAATCTTATTTTTTTCAACAGTGCTAATATCAACGTTCGCTAAAAAATCCTCTGATTCTTCTTCCATAAGCAACATGGAATCGGTATGTTGCAAGGGTTTTTTATCATTTACGCTAAGCTCTTGATTCATACTTCTGGCTTGCGCAAAGCTTTTATTTGTTGTTGGCTGCTTAACAGGTTGCTTGTCTAGATTATTCTGCACATTCGTTTGCTCTTTCACTTCTTGTATTTCATCATTACTTTTTGCTCTGCCTATCGTTTCGCTATTTTTTTTCATTGACAAAACAGGCTGTTCATCCTTCGGTACTTTTGTATCTTGCACCTCAAGTCTATCGCTCACCAAATCCGATTTTTGCTTTCTTTGGTCAATCATCCATAAAGTGCCTATGCCAAACAATATGAATACAGCTGCAGCAACCCTCATCCACACAGGTACAATCCGGGCTTTCTTTTTTTGTTTTATCCGGGCACGAAGACTCAAAAGTTCCTTCTCAATATTCGAAGGACTCATATTTTGGTACCCTTCCACCGCATCCATCAAAAAAGGGTCGGCTTCCATCCTGCGTTCAAAAGCATAAGCATCCCTCTCCGACATCTTATTGCCCAGATAGTCTAAAATATCTTTTATATGGAAATCTTTATTTTGCATTGTTCTCCAAACACAATTTTAAATTACGTTTTGCATTCTGAATGTAACTTTTCACTTTTTTAACCTCTATTTTCATCTCCTCTGAAATCTGTTGATAGCTTAGCTCCTGAAAATAAAAAAACTCAATACTTTGTTTTTGCAACGTTTTCAATTTTTCGATACAAACTTTTAATGCTTCCTCGTTTCTCTCTTGTTCCTCCACGTCAATGGGATGCACATCATATTCCGATTCCATAATTTTCCCCTCATAAAAACTCTCGTCGTCCATGGAGGAGGTTGCGTGTTTATTTTTTCGCAGCTCCATTAAACAATGGTTTTTGGCTACCACGTATAACCATGGCCTAAAATTATCCACTTCTTTGTGCTTTAAAACCTTTGCAATATGCTCAAAAATATAAATGACAGCATCCTGAGCCAGGTCGCTATGTTTTAAATATTTTAAGCACACCCCAAATACTAAATCTAGGTAACGCCCGTATAAATCACCCAACACATCGAGCTGGGTTGAATTTCTATACAACTTGAGTATTTCCTCATCCGAGGTTGTGTTATTTCTGGAAAAAACCGATAACATATAAACTGTTCTTGGCTATAAATATATAAAACCATATCGGATTTGAGCGATAAACTATTTGATTCATAAATTATTTGGGTTGCGACTCTATAAAAGGATATTTAAGTCCCTTATTTGTTATATTGCACTAAAAATTAAATTACTCCGCTGATAATGAATGCGTATGAACAGGTTGTTATTTAGAACAGCTTAATTTTATTTAATCTAAATAGTTTAGTATTTTTGTACGCTCAATAGCTTGTTAAGTTTATTTTTTATCGTTAACAATAACAATGAACCTTAATGATTACCACTTGTTAGGGGGTAAATAGATAGCGCCAATTATGACACAAGATAAAGATCAGATATTAGAAGAAGTAACCGCTAACGAATATAAATACGGTTTCTCAACCGATATTGAAACCGATACCATACCCAAAGGTATAAGTGAAGATGTGGTGCGGATTATATCGGCCAAAAAAAATGAGCCCGAATGGATGTTAGAATACAGACTAGCAGCTTTTGCACATTGGAAAACCATGGAGCAACCCAATTGGGCCAAGCTTAAAATTGCCGAAATAGATTTTCAGGATATTATATACTACGCTGCTCCAAAGCAAAGACCTAAATTGGACAGCATGGATGATGTGGATCCTGAACTGAGGGCAACCTTCGAAAAATTAGGTATTCCTTTAAATGAGCAAAAGGCTCTTGCTGGTGTTGCTAGTGTTGCCGTGGATGTGGTTATGGATAGCGTATCGGTTGCCACTACTTTTAAGGAAACACTGGCCGAAAAAGGGATTATATTCTGCAGTTTTAGTGAGGCCGTACAGGAGCATCCCGACTTGGTAAAAAAATATATGGGTTCGGTTGTTCCCTACACCGATAATTTTTTTGCTGCACTTAACAATGCTGTATTTAGCGATGGATCCTTTGCCTACATTCCTAAAGGCGTACGTTGCCCCATTGAACTCTCTACGTATTTCAGGATAAATGCCATGAATACCGGACAGTTTGAACGAACCCTTATTGTGGCCGAGGAGGACAGTTACGTAAGCTACCTTGAAGGATGCACCGCCCCCCAACGCGACGAGAACCAACTCCATGCAGCCATTGTAGAAATAGTGGCCATGCAACGTGCCGAAGTAAAATATTCAACCGTACAAAATTGGTATCCCGGCGATAAAAACGGCAAAGGGGGTGTTTATAACTTTGTTACCAAGAGAGCTTTATGCAAAGGTGATTATTCAAAGGTGATGTGGACTCAGGTAGAAACAGGATCAGCCATCACTTGGAAATATCCTAGCTGTATTTTGATGGGCGACCACTCTGAGGGTAAATTTTATTCCGTGGCGGTTACCAATAACCATCAACAGGCCGATACCGGTACCAAGATGATACATATTGGAAAAAACACACGTAGTTTAATCGTTTCAAAAGGGGTATCTGCCGGAAAAAGTCAGAACAGCTATCGCGGTTTGGTGCGGATAAACAAAAGAGCTGAAAACGCACGTAACTACTCGCAATGCGATTCCTTGTTAATGGGCGACAAATGTGGAGCACACACTTTCCCATATCTCGAAATAAACAATAGTACTGCAGTAGTGGAACATGAGGCAACTACCTCGAAAATTGGCGAAGACCAAATATTTTATTGCAATACCAGAGGGCTTTCTACCGAACAGGCCGTTGGATTAATAGTAAACGGGTACGTTAAGGAAGTTCTGAACCAGTTGCCCATGGAATTTGCAGTTGAAGCACAAAAATTATTACAGATAAGTTTAGAGGGAAGTGTTGGGTAATGCACTTTCCCAAAGAGGCTAAGCTTAATTATAATAGGAGAACTACATTTTTAACTCCACAAAAACTTTAATTTATTTAATTATAAAACAATCAAATAATAGCTAACAGTAATCATCTTGATACTTGATACTAACATCTTGATTCTAATTTAACAACAACATGCTGGAAATAAAAAACTTACACGCCAAAATAGACGATAAAGAAATATTAAGAGGAATAAACTTGACAGTTAAACCGGGCGAGATACATGCTATTATGGGACCAAACGGATCGGGAAAAAGCACCTTGTCGTCGGTACTTGCGGGAAGCGATGTTTTTGAGGTGTCGGAAGGGTCGGCCAGTTTTTATGGCAAAGACCTGTTGGCCATGCCTGCCGAGGACAGAGCCCGCGAGGGTTTATTCTACAGCTTTCAGTATCCAGTTGAAATACCCGGAGTAAGCATGGTTAACTTTATGCGCACTGCCTTAAACGAGCACCGCAAATACAACAACCTAAAGCCTTACACAGCCGGTGAATTTTTGAAGTTGATGCGCGAAAAAAAGAACTTGGTTGAGATTGATTCCAACTTGACCAATCGTTCGGTAAACGAAGGCTTTTCGGGTGGAGAAAAAAAGAAGAACGAAATTTTTCAGATGGCCATGTTAGAACCAAGAGTAGCCATTTTGGACGAAACAGACTCTGGCCTAGACATAGACGCATTGCGCATAGTAGCAAATGGGGTAAACAAATTAAAATCGAAGGATACTGCAACCATCATCATTACGCACTATCAGCGATTATTGGATTATATAATTCCCGATTTTGTTCACGTACTGCACAACGGCCGCATCGTTAAATCAGCCGGAAAAGAGCTAGCACTAGAATTGGAAGAAAAAGGCTACGATTGGATTAAAAAAGAATTTGAAGATTAAATCCACAGAAACAATGGTTCTCAATAAACACATCAGTTTTGAGTGACCATACATTTCTTGAACATCACAAAAAAGTTTTACAATGAGCATGGTGGATACAGATATAAAAACAGAACAAAGATATACATCTCTTTTTTCGGAGAAGCGGGAAGTGTTGGACAAACAGGTTTCACAAACTATTGCCTCACACCGTAATAAATCCATTCGCCTATTTGAGGAACAA
This sequence comes from Saccharicrinis sp., assembly GCA_024635555.1. Classification (GTDB taxonomy): domain Bacteria; phylum Bacteroidota; class Bacteroidia; order Bacteroidales; family Marinilabiliaceae; genus Saccharicrinis. Next base: position 68,296 of record JAGXIO010000073.1, on the reverse strand, counting down.
GGGATTCCAACGAAAAAATTGGAGAGCTATAAATATACCAATATGCTTCCCTTGTTCGAGGAGAATTACGGCTACGATTTTGAGCACAAGGTATTTCAGCAGGATTTATCCCAAATTTTTAGGTGCGATATACACGATTTGGACGCTACAACTGTTTATCTGATTAATGGTTGGTATTACCGCCAAAATCAGTTGCCTAATTTGCTGCCCGAAGGCGTTTTAATAGGTAGCTTAGCCGAATATTCAACATCGCACCCCGAAATTTTTGAAGCACATTACAACCAATACGCTAAAAACGACGAGGACAGTTTGGTAGCACTTAATACGGCCTTTGCCCAAGACGGATTTTTTATTTATATCCCTAAAGGCATCGTGGTTGAAAAACCTATCCAAATTGTAAATATCATGCATTCCGAAGGCGATCTGATGGCTTTCCCGCGCAACTTGGTAATTTTAGAAGAAAATGCCCAGGCAAAAATTTTGATGTGCGAACATACCGCTGCCGATTACAAATATTTGCTTTCGGCAGTTACTGAAGTTTTTGTGGATAAGAATGCGGTTTTCGACATATACAACATACAAAATCAGCACAACCTCACGACCAATGTATCGTCTGTTTTTATTAAGCAAAAGGAGCATACGAGTGTTTTAACGCACAATTTAACCTTGCACACCGGTGTTACCCGTAACAACATCCATGTGCACATGGACGATGAGCATTGCGAAGCCCATGTGTATGGCTTGTTTATAACCGATAAAAACCAACATGTAGATAACTTCTCGTTTATCGACCATGCCAAGCCCAACTGTTATAGCGAAGAGCTTTTCAAAGGCGTGCTCGATGATGCTTCCACCGCTGCATTTGCTGGCAAAATTTTGGTACGTGCCGATGCACAAAAAACAAATGCCTTTCAACGCAACGACAATCTGTTGCTCACCGATATGGCCAAGATGTACACCAAACCCATGCTCGAGATTTATGCCGATGACGTAAAATGCTCACATGGAGCCACAGTGGGTCAGCTGGATAAAAAAGCCATGTTTTATCTTCGTTCAAGAGGTATTGGTGTTGAAGAGGCTCGCATATTGCTAATGTATGCCTTTGCATACGAAGCCGTGGAAAAAATTAGGGTAGAAGCCGTTCGCGAACAAATAAGAAATTTGGTAGAAGCAGTGTTCAGAGGAGAATTAAACAAATGCAACTCCTGTGTTTTATGCGATAATGATGCCGAAACAGGATTTTCGTGCAGGTAAACGAAAATAGACACGTGTACGCATAAAGTTTTAGAGGTTGCGAAGCGTAAGCTCAAGAAAGTGATTAAAATCAGCTAAGCGGGGAAGTCTTTTGTCTCTTCCCGCCAAAAATAAATATAAGGTGGCGGGATGTCATTTCATTCCATATCTCTTATCTTTTATATTTTGTCTAAAAATAAACAAATGCCATTAAACATACCCAACACACGAGAGCAGTTCCCCATACTGGAGAGCGTTATTTACGGTAAGCCCTTGGCTTATTTCGATAATGCTGCCACCACGCACAAACCCCGCCGGGTGATTAACAAGGTTGATGAGGTGTACAAAAAGCTCAACAGCAACATACATCGTGGGGTACACTATTTAAGCAATCAGGCCACCATAGCATACGAAGAGGCACGCAACAAAGTGCAGCTATTTATTAATGCCGCCTACTCACACGAAATTATATTTACTTCCGGTGCCACCGGTGCCATCAATTTGTTAGCTAACTCATTTGGTGAAAGTTATATAAAACCAGGCGACGAAATTATTATTTCGGCTATGGAACATCATTCTAACATTGTTCCTTGGCAAATGATGTGCAAACGGCGTAAAGCGATTTTAAAAGTGATACCCATCAATGAAAAAGGAGAGCTGATTTTAGATGAGTTCGAGAAACTGCTTTCCCCAAAAACAAAACTGGTGGCTGTAAGCTATGTATCCAATGCATTGGGCACCATCAATCCTATAGCCGAGTTAACACAAAAAACACATGCCAACGGTTCGCTTATCATGGTAGATGCTGCACAGGCAGTTCAGCATATTAAAGTTGACGTTCAAGCCTTGGATTTGGATTTTATGGTTTTTTCGGGACATAAACTATATGGACCAACAGGTACGGGTGTGCTTTACGGAAAGGAACAATTACTGAATGAGATGGAACCTTGGCAGGGCGGTGGCGAGATGATAAAAACCGTTACCTTTGAAGAAACAACTTACAACGAGCTCCCCTTTAAATTTGAAGCGGGCACACCCAATATTGCCGGATGCATAGGCCTGGGCGAAGCGATAAACTTTGTAAGTGAGTTAGGTATAGAAAACATACAAAGCTACGAAGATGAGTTACTCAACTATGCCACCGAGGAATTTTTGAAAATACCAGGCTTGAGAATCATTGGCACAGCAGATAAAAAGGCCAGCGTAATCTCGTTTTTAGTTGGCAACATTCATCCGTTCGATATGGGTACCATGCTGGATAAAATGGGGCTGGCCGTTAGGACGGGACACCATTGTGCCCAACCCATCATGGATTTTTTTAGCATACCGGGTACGGTAAGAGCTTCGTTTGCAGTTTACAATACCAAAGACGAAATTGACCGTTTGGTGCAGGGGATAAATAAAGTAGCTCAGTTGTTTGGGTAAACCCATTATCAAACCGAAAAGTGATACTGACAAAATAAACTATCTGCCTAGCAATCATTCAAAAAAAATTGACAATATAGAAGATATCAAAAATGACAATTAAAGAAATTCAAAACGAAATAGTAGAAGAATTCAGGAGCTTTGACGAATGGATGGACAAATACGCCTATCTAATTGAACTGGGTAACGACCTAGAGCCATTCGACAACCAATACAGGGTAGAACAAAATGTATTGGACGGATGCCAGTCGAAAGTGTGGTTGCACGCTTGGATAAAAGATGGCAAAGTTTATTACATGGGCGATAGCGATGCCATCATTGTAAAAGGAATTGTAGCCCTAATGATACGTGCGCTATCCGGTCAAAGTCCACAAGACATCATCGACAGCGATTTATCGTTTATCGACCAAATTGGACTGAAAGAACATCTTTCGCCCACACGTTCCAATGGCTTGGTAGCTATGATTAAACAAATGCGTCTTTTTGCCATCGCATTTAAAGCACTGCAGGTTTAAACGTTAAGACGATTAGATAAAAGATAAGAGATAGTTAGACCTAATGTGCCAATCAATAGTTAACAGATTATCAAAGTCCATTGTCCTAGCTAGTTGATTAGCAAAAATCTTCTATCTTAAAATCTAATCTCTAAAAATCTAAAAAAATGAACAACGAATTTTTATCAAAAGAAGAAGAAATAGTTAACACCCTAAAAACCATTTACGATCCTGAAATACCGGTGAATATATACGATTTGGGGCTTATTTACGAAGTAAACGTTAGCAAGGAAGGGAAAGCCGTTGTAGTGATGACACTCACTTCACCCAACTGTCCTGTTGCCGAATCTATGCCCGAGGAGGTTTTTGAAAAAGTGAGCGATGTGGAAGGAATAACCCATGTAGATGTTAACCTCACTTTTGATCCACCTTGGACAAAAGACATGCTTTCGGAAGAAGCCATGTTGGAACTTGGCTTGCTTTAGATTCGCATAATCTAACGATTATTAAAACCGTAGAAAATGCCATTAACCCATATATTTGCGCTCTTTGCGATAAACTTTGCGCTCTTTGCGTGAAATATCGAAAATAAAACTCAAATATCGAAAATGGAACTGCTAAAAACGGCATACAGCGAACTGATAAAGCAAAAAGCACTTGAACTGGGCTTTGACGCTTGCGGCTTTGCCAAGGCCGAAGAGCTGGTTCCTGAAAAGGGGATACTGAAAGATTGGCTGGAAAACCAAATGCATGGCAACATGCACTACATGGCCAACCATTTCGAAAAAAGGGTTGATCCGTCCAAATTGGTCGAAGGTGCCAAATCAGTTATTGTGTTGCTCTCCAATTACACCCCAAAAGTAAAACAGGCCGATCCCGAGGCTCCCATTATTGCCCGTTATGCTTATGGGACTGATTATCACTTTGTTATCAAAGATCAACTTGAAATTTTATTCCAATATATTAAGGATGAGATTTACCCCTCACTTGAAGGGCGCTACTTTGTAGATTCTGCCCCGGTACTGGAGCGCAGTCTGGCAGCAAAAGCCGGACTAGGTTGGATTGGCAAAAACACCCACCTCATCCATAAAAAGTTGGGCAGCTACGTTTTCATCTCCGAACTCATCATTAACCTCGACCTACCCCCTAGCGAACCTATTAAAGATGCCTGTGGTGGTTGTACTCGTTGCATTGACGCCTGCCCTACCCAAGCAATACTACCTTCGCGAATACTTGACGCCCGTAATTGTATTTCTTATCTCACCATCGAAAACAAAGATTCAATTCCTGAAAATTTTCAGGGCAAGATGGAAAACCGTGTTTTTGGTTGCGATATCTGTCAGGAAGTATGCCCGTGGACATGGAAATCACGACCACATAACAACCAAAATCTTACGGCCGTCACCAAAATAATGCAACTCACCAAAGATGAGTGGCACAATTTGAACAATGAACAGTTTATTGATATATTCAGAAAATCAGCAGTTAAGAGAGCTAAATTTTCAGGATTAAGACGAAATATTAATTTTCTCCTGTCAAAAAACACCAAATAGTCCTGCCATATATATTTTAGATCATTATTTTTGTAAATCTAAAATCTAATTATCAAAATACATATTACTATGGAAAAGTTCAGAACAGAGATCACAGTTGAGCCGTTCCAGCACAAAATTGAGCCACATACTAAAATAATGTTCATGGGTTCGTGTTTTGCAAATAATATAGGTGACAAGTTTAACAACTGTAAATTAGAAGCCTCAGTAAATCCAGTTGGAGTAATTTTTAACCCTGCCAGCGTTGCCAGCACACTCACCTCCATAATTAGCAACAAAAAATACGCAAATTCAGATCTTCGGTTTTACAATGATGTATGGTTAAGTTTCGAGCATCACTCTACATTTTCTAATCCCGACAAGAATAAATGTTTACAAAATATAAATAACAACTGCCACCAAGCTTTTAACTATTTAAGTCAGTGTGAGTATATTTTCATCACTTTTGGCAGTGCCTGGGTATATCAGTCAAAGGAAACAAACCAAATAGTTTCTAACTGTCACAAATATCCTGCTGATTGCTTTAACCGCTATATGCTTAGCATTGATGAAATAGTAAATACATACGAAACACTTTTAACACAACTCTTGGAGTTTAATCCTAACTTAAAGATAGTTTTTACGGTTAGCCCAGTTCGCCATTGGAAGGATGGAGCACATGGTAACCAAATAAGTAAAAGCATTTTACTACTGGCTATTGACACCCTTTGCCGTTCCTTCGATAATTGCAATTATTTTTCGGCATACGAGCTACTGATGGATGACTTAAGAGACTATAGGTTTTATGCCGATGACATGTTGCATCCATCGTCATTGGCCATCGAATATATTTGGCAAAAATTTGAACAGTGTTTTTTTTCCGATAATACCTTGCAATATAAAAAGGAGATGCTTAACTTAACAAAGGCTTTAAATCATAGGGCTGTCAATGTTAATTCCGAATCGCATCAATTATTTTTGAAAAACCAATTAAAAAAGATAGAGGGATATATTTTAAAATATCCACATGCAAATTTCACCAATGATTTAATCTTTGTAAAAAATAAGATTGTTAAATTTAAATGAATTAAATAATTAATGTGAATTTTAAATTTTATTTGCCACTAAATTTTAAAAATATCTATTTTGTTACTATATTGACATTCATTGTTAGCAACTTGGCGCATATTAAAAATATGCTTTTAATATATTAAAACCCAATATCTCTTATCTTGTTTATTGTACAATTAACCTAAACGACCAATGTCCTATTTAACATTTCAAAAGTCCCAACTTATTAATCTGGAGCAGTCACTCTACAAAGAGATACTCCGTACTAACCGGGCTGGGTCCTACTCAAGCTCGAGTATCATAGGTTGTAATACCAGAAAATACCATGGTCTGTTGGTATGTCCGATTCCCGAGTTTGACATGACGCGTCATGTACTTCTGAGCACTTTAGATGCTACTATTGTACAGCACGAAAAGGAGTTTAACCTAGGGATACATAAATATCACGACAATCGTTATGAACCAAAAGGGCACAAGTACATCCGGGAACTGGATTTTGATGCTATTCCACGCAAAGTTTACCGTGTTGGCGACGTTGTGTTGGCGGTTGAAGAGGTGCTTGTACAAAAAGAGGAGCAAATACTAATCCGATATACGCTTTTGGAAGGCACTACAGATACCACTTTAAAGCTTAAACCTTTTTTGGCCAATAGAAGTGTGCACGAATTAACCTTTCAAAACCTCGAAGCCAATACAAAATTTGATACTGTACCTAACGGCATTGCCATACAGCTTTACCCAAAACTGCCCAAATTATCGATACAAATTTCTAAACACAACGAATTTGTGCCCGTTCCACATTGGTATAAAGGCATTGAGTATTTTAAGGAAGAAGCAAGAGGATACGACTTTAAAGAAGATTTATATGCCCCAGGTTATTTTGAGGTGAAAATAAAAACGGGTGAGAGCGTAATAGTATCTGCTTCTACCAAAGAACATAAGCCATCGGAATTTCATATTATATTTAAAAAAGAGATTGAAAGACGAATCCCACGCGACAGTGTTTACAATAACCTTCTCAACTCCGGATCTCAATTCTTTTTACAAAAAGGAGATGAAACCACCATTGTAGCAGGTTACCATTGGTATAAAAAACGCTTGCGCGACTCACTAATAGCAGTCCCCTCGTTAACAGAGGCTTTAGGCGATTCTGATTTATTTCATAGGGTTCTCGAATCATCGGCCAAGGAGATTAACGACTTAATAAGTGATAAAAGCATAAGCAAAATCGAAGAAGTTGACACCCCGTTGTGGTTCTTTTGGACTATGCAACAGTGCTGGACGAAATTGTGTATCAATGACCTTTGGGACAAATACAGCAAGCTGTTGATGTCTATCATCGATGCCTTCAAAAATGATAGATTCGAGAATGTTTGCCTACTCGAAAACGGACTTATCTACGCTTCGGACGACAAGCAACCGCTTACTTGGATGAACGGCATGAATAACGGCAAACCCGTGACACCTAGAAACGGAACCTGCGTTGAAGTAAATTCGCTATGGTACAATGCCTTGTGCTTGATTACGGAATTAGCAGAAAAAAATAAGAACAAGAAGCTTGTGGACGAACTTAAACCACTATGCGAAAAGGTAAAGCAGTCGTTTATAGATACTTTTTGGAATGAAACCGACCAGTGTTTGTACGATGTAGTTAATGGAGATTTTAAAGACGCATCAATAAGACCCAACCAGGTTTTTGCAACAGCACTCGATTACTCACCATTGAACAGCGACCAACGAAAACTAGTAATAGATTCCATCAAAAAACAATTGGTTACACCCAAAGGCCTGCGAACCCTTTCGCCCTCTGATCCCAAATATTTGGGCATTTCTAGTGGTAAAGCAAGCATTCGCGAATTCAGCATACACCAAGGTGCTGCATGGCCGTGGTTGACATCCTTTTATGCCGAGGGATACCTAAAGCTGCACAAACAGGGCGGCATAAGCCACATCAAGCAACTAGCCGAAAACTTTGGAGAAGAAATGACACAGCATTGCATCGGAACCCTGTCGGAATATTACGACGGCAACCCCCCACACCTTGGAAAAGGTGCTGTGAGCATGGCATGGAATGTGGCAGGAGTTCTAAAAATACTTAAACTAATCGAAAAATATAACTAATTATGAGGGTATTAATGTTTGGCTGGGAGTTTCCTCCTCATATTACTGGCGGTTTGGGCACAGCCTGTTACGGTTTAACCCGCGGCTTGTCGCATATAAAGGAATTAGAGGTTTTATTTGTGGTGCCCAAAGCGCATGGAGACGAAGATCAAACCTCCATTAGAGTAATGGGCGCTAATAACGTATCTATCCGTCAACGCAAAATAGATTTTAAAAAGTTTCAGAAAGAGATGGAATACATAGAGGTAGATACACATATCATACCCTACGTGGATCCAGAAGATTACTGGAAGATGACCAAAGTAAAGGTAGAAGGTGTTAAGAAGATAGTACAAACCAACGAAGAAGGTAAAATAGACTTTTCAGGCAAGTATGGCAGCGATCTACTGCACGAAATAGCAAATTATGCAATTGTTGCCAGCGTTATTGCGCAAGACAACGAATTTGATGTGATACATGCACACGATTGGCTTGCCTACCCTGCTGGGATAGCTGCCAAAGAGGCATCTGGAAAGCCGTTGGTGGTTCATGTACATGCCACTGATTTTGATAGGAGCGGGGGAAGCGTTAACCCTACTGTGTACGAAATCGAAAAAAGAGGTTTAGATGCAGCCGACAAAATAATTACCGTAAGCAACCTCACCCGCACCATTGTAATAGAGAAATATGGCCAACACCCCGACAAAGTTGTTACTGTATATAATGCTGTGGAACCAAAAGACATGGAAACGGGAATACCTTTTAAAAAGAACAAGGACGAAAAAATTGTTACTTTTTTAGGTAGAATCACCATGCAAAAGGGGCCGGAATATTTTGTGGAAGCTGCTTATCGTGTTCTACAAAAAATGGATAATGTGCGTTTTGTAATGGCAGGTAGTGGCGATTTGATGGAGAAAATGATACGAAGAGCCGCCGAGCTTAAGATTGCCGACAAATTTCATTTTACGGGATTCCTGAAAGGAGAGGACGTTTTTACCATGTTACGCATGAGCGACTTATACGTGATGCCCTCGGTTTCAGAGCCCTTTGGCATATCGCCCCTAGAAGCTATGCAAAGCAACGTGCCAGTGCTTATTTCGTACCAATCGGGCGTAGCCGAAATTTTAGATCACGCCATAAAAACTAACTTTTGGGATATTGAAGCCATGGCTGATGCCATATACGGTGTACTCAAATATCCATCTCTGTCAAAAATGTTCATCCGTCATGGAAAGAGCGAAGTAGAATCCTTAAAATGGGAAGATTCCGCTCTGAAAGTGAAAGAAGTATATGATTCCGTAGCTCAAAAAATCTAAACCTTAAAACCTGCAAGTGTATGAAAACTATCTGCTTATATTTCCAAGTTCATCAACCTTTCCGCTTTCGTCGTTATCGTTTCTTTGATATTGGCAACGATCATTATTACTACGATGATTATAGCAACGAAAGCATTTTAGCAAAGATTTCAGAAAAAAGTTATCTCCCCACAAACGAAATCCTCCTTAAACTACTACAAGCCAACAAAGGCAAGTTTAAAGTGGCCTTTTCTTTATCGGGTCAAGCTATTAAACAATTTCAATTGTACAACCCGGAGGTTATTGAAAGTTTTAAGCAGCTCGCAGCCACTGGTTATGTCGAATTTTTATCGGAAACAAATTGTCATTCGCTGGTTGCTTTAAAGGATAAAAATGAATTTGAGCGACAGGTTAAAATGCACAGTGCCACTATTAAGGAACTTTTTAATCAAGAACCCACTGTATTCCGAAACACAGAACTTATCTATTCGGATGAGATAGGCGATATGGTGCATAAAATGGGATACACAGCCATGCTAACCGAAGGCGCTAAACACGTGCTAGGATGGAAGAGCCCTAACTATTTGTATTGCAACGAAATAAATCCAAAACTTAAAGTACTGCTCAACAACTTTAATTTAAGCGATGACATCGCATTCCGTTTTGGAAATCAAGGATGGAACGAGTGGCCATTAACAGCCACAAAATATAGCCAATGGCTCAAAGATTTAGATCCCAAATCAGAAGTGATCAACCTGTTTCTCAATTACGAAACCTTTGGCGAACACCAGTGGAAAGAAACCGGAATATTTGAGTTTTTGAAAAACTTGCCTGGCGAAATACTCAAGCACAAGGAACTTTCCTTTTCAAGCCCATCAGAGGTGGCACAGAAGCTACAGCCTATATCGGCTATAAGTGTTCCCAATCCTATTTCGTGGGCCGATGAAGAGCGTGACCTTACAGCGTGGTTAGGTAACGAAATGCAGGAAGAAGCATTCAGTAAGCTATACGACTTGCTTCCGAAGGTACAAAAATGCACCGATGCTAAAATTATGGAAGATTGGCTTTATTTGCAGGCCAGCGATCATTTTTATTACATGAGTACCAAGTACTTTTCCGATGGCGACGTGCATGCTTATTTTAACCCCTTTGAATCACCCTACCAAGCTTTTATCAATTATATGAATATTTTAAGTGATTTTAGTTTGAGGTTAAATGCTGCCGTTCCGGAAAATACCCAAGAACAATCCATATCAAATCTCACCAATCTCTTAAAAGAAAAAGAAACCAAAATAGCAGAACTTGAAGCAAGTCTGAAAAAAAACAGATCCAAAAAAAAGAAAACTAAAATTTAGCTTTAACTAATAAATGAGAATAATTACTTATTTACTGTCAAACCAAATAAACATAACACAATACTATTATGAGCATAAGAAAGCAATGTTTAAAAAACAAACCTGAGTGTAAGGTTACCTTTAAATTTGAAAAAAAAGCGGGTTTAAAACCAGAATCGGTAAAAATTGTAGGCGATTTCAACAACTGGGACAAAGATACTGACCCTATGAAACCCCTTAAAACAGGGGAATTTACACAAACCATCAACCTAAACAGCAACACACAATATCAGTTTAGGTATTTAGTTAACGACAACGAATGGTTTAACGACGAGGAGGCCGATGATCATACAAACGCAGGATTGGGCAACTCCGAGCAAAACAGTGTATTGAATCTTTAGTCGGAACATTTTAATCCCATAAGTTGTATTACCAGATTCCTTAATTTTAGTTGGTTTTGGACTTTATCCAATTAAAAGCGCATTAAAATAAGCATAAGTTTATTTTATATGACGCTTTTAAAATGGAAAAAAAATGACCTAAACAAAACTGGGGAGATCTGAAAAAACATGTGTGGTAAAAACTTTTTTGAGGACACAGATGTTAGTACAACACTATTTTTACATGAATTTTTATTTTATATCCATATGGACGACAAGTATTTAATGCCTGATTATATTTTTGAAACAAGTTGGGAAGTTTGCAATAAGATGGGTGGCATTCATACCGTTTTATCTACCAAAGCCGCTACATTGATTGAAAACTTTGGCGATAAGGTTATATTTATTGGCCCTGATGTTTATACCGGAATTAAGGTTTCACCTGAATTTGAAGCCGATAACTCACTTTTCCCGGAGTGGAAAGAAATGTTATTACAAGAAGGCCTAGGGGTGAGGACAGGTAGATGGAAGGTAGTGGGAAAACCAATTGCCTTACTAGTGGACTTTAGCAGCTTTATCCCACAAAAAAATGATATTTTATCACGCTTTTGGGAATTGTATAAGGTTGATTCATTGTCGGGTCAATGGGAGTACATCGAATCTGCGTTATTTGGTTATGCTGTTGGCAAAGTGATAGAAAGTTTTTACAAGTGCTATCTTAATGTGAACACAAAAGTTATCGCTCATTTTAATGAGTGGATGACCGTTAGCGGAGCTCTTTTCCTTAAAGATAAGTTACCCCATGTAGGTACCATTTTCACCACACATGCAACCGTTGTAGGTCGTTCTCTTGCCGGACACGGTGAGCCCTTGTACGATAACATGAAAAGCTTTGATGCCGATATACGTTCTCGCGACTTAGGGGTAATATCCAAGCACTCAATGGAAAAAAATTGTGCTCTAAATGTGGATTGTTTTACCACCGTTTCGGACATTACAGCTCGCGAATGTGCACAGTTTTTAGGCCGTGAAGTGAATGTGGTAACGCCCAATGGTTTCGAAAGTGACTTTGTGCCTAAAGGTAAAATATTTGAGGAAAAACGTAAAAATGCTCGGGCACAACTAAAAAAAGTTTCGGAAGCATTGCTCGGTTACAAAATTGCCGATGATGCCCTTTTTGTAGCTAATAGCGGCAGATACGAATATAGAAACAAAGGTATAGATGTATTTTTAGACGGCTTAAAAAACCTAAACGACATAAATGACCATAAAAGAGAGACTATTGTTTTTGTACTGATTCCTGCCAACACTTTTGGTGCTCGTAAAGATTTAATAGCCAAATTAAACGGTGAGAACCTCGATATACTCGAAAATCCGTTTTTAACCCATGGACTAAACGACTTGGGCTACGATCCCATCATCAATAAACTTCAGGACATTCATCTTAACAATGACAAGGAAGATAAGGTGAAGTTAATTTTTGTGCCCTCTTATCTCAATGGCGACGATGGCATATTTAACCTGCCTTATTATGATATCATTATCGGCATGGACTTGACCGTCTTTCCGTCCTATTACGAGCCTTGGGGATATACACCTTTAGAGAGTTTGGCTTTTTACGTACCCACCATTACTACCAATTTGGCAGGCTTTGGCATTTGGGCATCACAATTTTCAAAAACAATTGAGAAAGGTGTGGCCGTTATAGAACGCAACGACCACAACGATGCAGAAGCAGCCGTTGCCATATCGGATATTATTGCAAAATTCGCAACAAAATCTGAAAAGGAAATTACAGACATACGACAAAAAGCCCAAAAGATTGCGGCACGCGTGGAATGGAATCTTTTTATAGAAAACTATTTTAAAGCCTACGATGTTGCTCTAAAGGCAGTTAGCAATCGTAAGGATAAAATAGTTGAAATAAAGCCCGAAAAGCGTATTCATGTAAAAGCTGAAAAATCATCATTCCCCCTATGGAAAAAGCTTTTCATCAGCTCTAAACTTCCCGAAAGAATACAGGGTCTTGATGAATTATCCAGAAATCTTTGGTGGACATGGAATTATCAGGCCACGGAGCTATTTGAAAGCGTTGATGCTGAAATTTGGTACGAGTGTGGTCATGATCCTATTAAGCTGCTTCAGCGCGTGAGTTACGACAAACTTATCGAACTATCGCAGAAAACTGATTTTGTAGAGGAATTGGATCGTGTGTATAACATGTTCCGCGAATACATGGATCGACCCAGAAAAACGGATCCTTCTATTGCCTATTTTAGTATGGAATTTGGCATAAACGATGTGCTAAAAATATACTCAGGCGGTTTAGGTGTGCTAGCCGGCGATTACCTAAAAGAAGCGAGTGACTCAAATGTGAACATGACCGCGATAGGCCTCTTATACAAATTTGGATATTTTAGACAGTCCCTATCGGTACATGGCGACCAACAAGCCAATTTCGACAAACAGGAGTTCTCCAACCTACCGCTCACCGAAGTTACGGGCAAAGATGGAAATCCACTTGTCCTGAAGATGTCAGCTCCCGGCAGAACAATTCATGCAAAAGTGTGGCGCGCTGATGTTGGAAAAATTCCTTTATATCTAATGGACACCGATCACGAATTAAACACCGAAAGCGACCGTCATATCGCCTATAGCTTATACGGTGGCGATTGGGAAAATAGATTGAAGCAAGAAATCTTGCTCGGAATGGGAGGCATACAACTATTGGACAAATTACACATTAAAACCAACCTATTTCACTGTAACGAGGGACATGCTGCTTTGATTAACGTATCAAGATTGGTAAAACATGTGGCAAAAGGACTTTCTTTTGCCGAGTCATTGGAACTTGTAAGGGCCTCCTCATTATTTACAACCCACACACCGGTACCAGCAGGACACGACAAATTTGACGAAGATTTAATCCGTGTTTATTTCCGCCATATACCGGAAAAGTTGCAAATTACGTGGGACGAGTTTATGGCTTTAGGTCGGGAAAACTCTGAGGATATAAACGAAAAATTTTCGATGAGTGTGCTGGCAGTTAAAACATCGCAACAAATAAATGGTGTGAGCTGGCTTCATGGTGAGGTGTCGCGAAATATGTTCCAGCATTTATGGAAAGGATTTTTCCCCGAAGAAGTGCCCATTGGATACGTTACCAACGGAGTTCATTATGGCACCTGGACCTCTGCCGATTGGCAACGACTCTACGATGAGAAGTTCGACAAGAATTTTAAAAACGACCTATCCAATAAGGACTATTGGAGGCAGATACAACATGTGGATGATAAAGACATATGGAAGGTTAGAACTGGCCTTCGCACCAGGCTAATTGATTTTGTGAAAAAGCGTATGGCCGCTAACATGTCGCAGAGCCATAGCGACCCGGCTCAGATACTTGAAGTACTGGACGCTATGGATCCTAACGCACTGACCATAGGATTTGCCCGTCGCTTTGCCACATACAAACGTGCGCACCTGTTGTTTACCGATGAAAAGCGTCTTTCTGAAATAGTAAACAACCCCGAACGGCCGGTACAATTTATATTTGCCGGCAAAGCGCACCCCGCCGATGGTGGTGGACAGGCTTTGATTAAGCGAATTGTGGAAATATCTAAAAAACCTGAATTTTTAGGCAAGATTATTTTCCTTGAGAACTACGATATGAAGATGGCCAAAAGATTGGTGACTGGTGTAGATATTTGGCTCAATACGCCTACCCGACCGCTGGAAGCCTCAGGTACTAGTGGCGAAAAAGCCGAATTGAACGGTGTACTTAACTTCAGCGTTTTAGACGGATGGTGGTACGAAGGTTACCGCGAAGGTGCAGGCTGGTGTCTTTCGGACAAAAAGGTATACGACGATCAACAGCATCAGGACGAATTGGATGCGGCTATTATTTACGGGATGTTAGAAAACGAGATTGTGCCTTTGTTCTACGATAAAAACGAATATGGCATCTCGCACGAATGGATACAATATATTAAAAACTCCATTTCGGAGATTGCTCCTACGTACACCACCAAACGTATGATGGACGATTATCTGGATCGTTATTATTTAAAGATGGACGCACGTGTAAAAGAGCTTGTTGAAAATGATTATGCAAAAGTTCACGACATCACCACTTGGAAAAGAAAGGTAAAAACCAATTGGAACAACGTGGAGGTAGTGAATGTAGACATGCCCGATATTTATACCCACCAGTTGGGCATAGGCGAGATTTATAAGATAAATCTGGTGATAGATTTGAAAGCACTCGCAGGCATTGACCTCTCGGTACAGGTTATTTTTGCAGAAGTTAATGATAATGGCACTTCTAAAATGCTGAGCATTGAAGAGTTTAAACTGGAAAAAAGGGAGGGCTCGAAACTTTATTACACCATCGACCATAAATTAAACATACCCGGAGTATACAACTTTGGCATCAGGATGTTCCCTGTAAACAAAGATTTAAACATTCAAACCGATATGTGCTGTGTAAGATGGATATGATAAAGAAGTTTAATTTTTAATTCATAAAGCCCAACCGGTTAAAATCCGTTTGGGCTTTATATTTTCATGCCAATTACCAGGATATCATCGGTCTGAATTAACTCCCCTTGCCACTGGCTAATAGTCTGTGCTAAAATTTCCTTTTGTTCGTTCATATCTTTGTCTTGAATCTTAAATAACAGTTCCCTAAGATATTTTACGCGATATGTTTTTCGTCTTGGGCCTCCAATTTGATCAACATAACCGTCGGTAAAGAGATAAATCGAATCTCCTGGATGAATAGGGACATTAATATTGGTAAAGGGCGAAGCCGCATCGTAATATATACCGATGGGCATACTATCCGGTTTGTATTTTAACATTCGATAAGCTCCTTTTTTAAGCACCTCCGCGTTATCCGTTGCCTGACTGGATAATTCTTTATCTCCATCAACTTTTCGAACAAGATAAAGTGGACGGTTAGCACCAGCGTACTGTAAGGATTGATTTTCCATATCCAGAATACACAAGGCTACCTCCAGTCCATCCTGAGCTTCCCCTTCCATTCCTTTCTGATGCAGGGAAAAGATCAGAGCGTTCCGTAGTCGCCCCAATATTTCGCTGGCATCGTGGCAATTTTTCATATTGACAATCTCATTGAGGTACGAAATCCCCAGTATACTCAGGAATGCTCCCGGCACTCCATGCCCCGTGCAATCGGCTACTGCGACAAATATTTTTTTATCATACTTTATACTCCAATAAAAATCGCCACTAACGATATCGCGCGGACGATCTAAAATAAAATGATCAGTAAAAGAACTCACAAAAAGATCGTCAGGCGGCAGTATGGCCGTTTGAATTCTTTTGGCATAGCGAATACTATCCAAAATCTGGTACTGTTGAGCTTCAATGGTATCCCTTTGACTGATAACCACCTCCAACTGAGTAGTAATCTCCTCTTTCTGTGCTTCAATCTCTTCCTTCTGTGCTTCAATCTCTTTAGTCCTTTCAATAACTTTACCTTCTAAATCAGCATTCATCTGCGAAATATTAGAAATATAGTCCCTTATTTTCTGAATCATTATATTAAAGCCCTCCGACAGCTCCCCCACCTCATCATTGGTTCGCACCAAGGTATATGAAGTGATACCATCTTTCCGAATTTTTTTCATATTTGCCAATAGCTCATTAACCGGATTAACAATACTACGCGTAGTCCACTTTATAATCAGAAAAATATAGATGATGGAAACCAAAATTCCGGTACCTATTCCGATAAACATAACTATAGTATCTATGGCAGTAACGTAATAAAAGTCCGTCGCATTGTTGCTGATGTTTTGGTCTGTCATCACACTTAGGGTGTCATTCCAAGCACCCAATAAAATACTTGTTTGCCCAGGTGTTAACTCGGTTATTCCCAAATCCTTTATAGATGTGAGACTCAGAACAAGATAAAGTCCGACGATAGCCAAGGGAAAGAAAGTAGTAAGGATACTTGCAAACCATAGTTGACGGCCTATTTTACCGCTCCTGAAATAAAAGATTCGTTTTCTGAGTTGCTCCTCCGTAAAGAAGTACTCAATATATTTTAGCTGAACCCTGTTTTTTATCCAGAAGTAAACAAATAAGGTGGTAAGAAATGCTGCGACAACAGAAACATAAAAAAAGTTTTGAAACACATCCTTATCCATTTCCTTGTCAATGCTTCCGTTAGACAAAAACGTAGTCAAGGCAAAGATATGGCTCACCACGTGGGGCAATAATAAAATTAAACCATTGATAAGAGGCGTAATTAATATGAATTTTTTACAATAGCGCTCAAGTCGTTCCCCAATTGCTTTTTGTTTTCTTTTACGCCTTAAATATATTTTAAATGGCCAATTAAACAGAAATCCCAATAAATAACATATTATTAAGACATTAAAATACAATCGGAAAAATTTCATCAGGTTTTGATTACTCTTTAAATCCACTTTATTTTTATATTGTTTTGAAATATCCACTTCTATAGCAGCTGCGATTGAATCTGCACTTTCCGCATTTATTTTTTCATATGCAATAATGTTCTTTTCGGCACCCGCAATTTTAACCTTAGCCAAGGCCGAATCCACCCTGCTCATTACCGTATCCGACTGATTGTTAAATATATGAGAAGATAAATTTGATTCTTTAATGATTTCGGGTAGATTTTGAAATAAGAGAAAACCAATAAATGGTAATACTAAAAATAAATACAAAAAAGTTGAAGTGAGATATATCCGTAAACCAATGAATCTAGGTATTTTTTTTTGTTTCATAATTCTATTTTTTAATAAACAGTCCTTTCCCTAATAGGTTAATTACTTTGTTCAAAACATCTCCAATTAATGCAAGGTAGAGTACACACGAGGTGAGCCAAATAAACCCAAGATTAAACCAAAAAGTGGGTATTTCAAAGTCTCCTAGTCGCTTAAATGAGGCATAAAAATGAGCACGCGCATAGTTTGAATCAGGAATTTTATATATCGGATCTTTGAGTTGTATAAATTGATTGTTGACTATGGTAATTTTCTTAAGACCGTCCTTATTCGTTACTAAATCATCTAAAATATTATTATCGTATTGTTGTCGAAATGTATAAAACGCATCCTCGCCTCCTAATTTATTAACCAGCTCATGGAATTTGATGTCATTTTGTTTAGCGGCATCGTTTCCAACATTCATCAGTTCCCTTTTCACATCCTCCAAATCATCCATTGTTTCATCCAATACCACAGCACTAATCTCGTCCTTGTCTATTTTAGAAAGATGCCTAACCGAAATACCGGTATTTATTTCAAGTTTCTCCAATCCATCTTTTACTAAGCTCAGATTTAAGTCAAGCTCCTCTGCCCTATCAGCATTTTCTAAATTATTCGTACAAAAACGTAAGCATTCCTGCAGCTGAGGTATCAAATAATCTTTATTGTAGCTTGCTATACTTTTATTTTTTTCGATATCGTTGAAATATTTTTGGAACTCATTCGAATTGTGCTGATGAACAACAAGTGCCTCATAAGCCCAGCGGGAAGTCATCAAATCACCAATAACAGGAACATAAACCTGAGATGTTATACTCTTATGCAAATTTTCATAACGCACAATAACACCACTAAACAACAACTCCGGCACTAAAATAAAGGGTATCAGAATATATATAGTAATTACAGAGTTTAACGCGGAGGAAAGATTAAGCCCCAATAAATTAGCAAAACAAGAAGTAGTAAACAGGATGAGCCAATAATGTAAAGTCATTCCTTTTATTTCGAGAATATAGTTACCTATCAATACAAATGTGAGCATTTGAATGGCAGAAATAAGGAACAGCAGACCGATTTTTGAATTTAAATAGCTGTTCCTGCTCAACCCTAAGAAAGATTCACGTTTTAGGTGCTTTCTGTCCTTGATTATCTCTTCGGCCGAAATGGAGAGTCCCAGGAACAAAGCCACCACCACTGCCATAAAAATATAAGCCGCAAGGTTGTTGTTTTTCATGAAGACGTAGGCGTCAGGATCTCCCATCTTCCCGCTTATATACTTGGTGAAAAAACCCAACAAAACAGCCAATAATGGGGCTTCTAAAAGACTAATTAACAAGTATTGCTTATTGGTAAGTTTGGTTAGCAAATCGCGATGAAGAAAAATTTTAAATTGTTTTAATTTTGTCGGGATGCTATACAAACCGCCAATTGCTTTATGTTTCTGGGGAATATGAATGGAGGATTTTTCCTGTGTTTGAAGAAAAACATCGAACCATTCTTTAGGCGTAATTTTTCTGGCTCTGGTTAACTTGCCATATTCATTTACTATTCTGGATTCGATAATTTGCAATAATTGTTCGGGGTTCACATTGCCACATTCGCCACATTGCTCCACGTTGGCATTTATATAGTTGCTCTTTGATTTAAAATAGCCGATGGCATCGATTGGGTTGCCCGAATAGATCAGATATCCTCCTTTATCGAGAAAGAGCATTCTATCGAACATTTTAAAAATATCTGAGGATGGCTGATGAATATTTACAATCACTATTTTTCCCTTTAGCGTTTGTTCCTTTAACAGGTTCATAACAACTTCCGAGTCAAGAGAAGACAAACCCGACGTAGGCTCATCGACAAAAAGCACGGAGGGTTCGCGAATTAATTCTAGTGCTATATTTAATCGTTTTCGTTGACCTCCGCTTATTAATTTGTTTAATAAATTGCCAACCACCAGATCTTTAATACTGTAAAGATCCAAACTTTGCAGTATTTTTACCACCGCTTCTTTTCTTGTATCTTCCGAATAGCTATTCAAGCATAATTGCGCATTAAAGTAAAGATTCTGATAAACAGTTAATTCTTCAAAAAGAATGTCGTCCTGAGGCACATAACCAATAAAACTGTTTACGGTGTTATTATCGCTATACAAATCATAGCCATTGATATACACCTGCCCCTGTTGGGGTTTTGTATTTCCATTTAATATATTCAGCAAAGTAGATTTTCCCGCACCACTAGCACCCATTACACCTACTAATTGTCCGGAATCAATGTTTAGACGTTGTAACCTGACCCCATTCTCACTATTTTTAAACCTAAAAATAATGTCCCTGGCAATTAACGAGGTGCTTGTTTCCTCAGGCTGGTTCATAAACTCCTTAACCACATCGGTATAGTATAGTGTCTTTGTGGTTGCACTGCGTAACGATGAACCTGTTTCAAATAAGTATACCTGTTTGTGCGTAAAGTTTTGTCCATTCAAATATACATCCTGATTCCCGGTGTATCGAAATGCAAATGTGTTGGTACTTTTAATATGTAAAAAGACAATTTCACCCGATATATTTCCAATGTTAACGTGTTTTATTCCATCTTCTGATTTGCCACTACCTTTATCGAAAATTATAATGTTGTCCTTTTCAGGTATTGCTTCTAAATCGTTAAATACAAAGCTTTTACAATTCCGATATTCGCTTACTTCCACATTAAAGGCTGTAGCTACGGATAGTACAAAGTCTAATTCCTTTTCACTGAGCGTTTCGCCCAGTGAGATAAATTCCAGTAATTTAAGCAACACAAAGGTTTTTTGCTTTTGCTCTAATTCACTATTAATCTGTTCGCAGATAGACATCACCTTCATAGCATCCACCATCTCCCTTTTTCTTTTTTTTCTGGACGGAGAATCAACATTATTAGAAGAATAAAGCCTTAAATAATCATCAAACTCATTTAAATATTTTTCTATCAAATCCTTACTTAATAGCTTATTCAGAAACGACTCCACAAATCTCCTTTCCCGGTTAGGCTCTTTTACCGAGATATCAGTGTCTATTACCAAAGCAAATAATTGAATTAGTGCCTTTAATATATTTTCATTCATGGGATTAAAATTGTATTTAAAGCTAATGATTATTTCCTATCTTGTAAAATAGTAATTACACAAAAAAATCATGTCGTAAGCCAAATTTTATTTTAAAACACCTATCAACAACTTAATGTCGAAAACGCGCACCATACTTAACTACAGGGGAGCTATTGAATTTAAAACCACAGAAATTCTTCTGCAGAAGGTTAAAAACGACCTGGAAACACATTCCATTAAAAAGGTTATTAAAAAACGTGTGTACAATATTATGGTTGAATGCATTGAAAACATTCTTAAACATCATATAGCTGATTCGTACACAAATATTCACCCATACATTATACTTGAACAAGAGAGTGACAAATATTTGATTACAGCTGGAAATCTTATTTCAAATGATGAAGTAGATATTCTCAAGCGAAAATTAAATAACACTAAAAATCAGGACAAAGCAACACTAGTCGAAATGTATGAAAATCAAATAAATAAAGAAAATATATTATTAGATAAAGGTGCCGGATTAGGAATAATAACCATGGCACTGCAGGCTAATAGCAGATTAAACTATAGCTTTACCCCTGTAAACAAACAGACATCCATATTTGAATTACAAGTAACCGTGCCCTTTTGAATTTTAAAGAGTTTATTTTATGAAAAAACTAATAATTGATTCTACTCCTAATTCACCTCATATTTTGTTTGAACCTAACACATCAAGGTTTGAAATTTCGGGCGAATCAAGGCCTGAGAATGCAAGTGTTTTTTATAAGCCTGTTATAGATTGGGTTAGAGAGTTAGAGGCGTCTTTCAATAAAAATGACATACAAGTTAACACACCCGTTATATTTAATTTTAACTTAGAATATTTCAATTCAACCTCGGCAAAGTTTATCCTTGATTTCTGTAAAAAATTAGGTCATCTTCACTCTCTTGGTCATCCAATTCATGTTCGCTGGCATTACGAAGAAGACGATGAAGATATGCTTGAGGTTGGTCAGGAAATGTCCAGAATGTCAAAATTTCCCTTTGAATTTATTAGTGAAACTATAATTTAGACATACTTATAATACACAATTCTCAACTTCCCAAATTAGCACAGGGTTTATCGGCTTCACCGATTACACCGTTGGTGCTTATTTACATTATTGTAAAATCATAGGGCTCATCGACTATGCCGATTACACCCTATGCTAATGACTACGCACCGTTGGTGCTACAAGCAAGGATCTATATGGACACTGATTTTACAGACCTATTTGCATGGCCATTTTTATTGCCCCTAAGGGTTGTAGCCATTTGCCTAGCCAGCAAAAAATAGGCTAGCATGTTTTGATTAAAAACGCCAACGGCGTGATGTCCTCGATGAAATCTAATCTTAACACAACTATAATACTGCCGTCGGCTGCTAATCCCAAACATATCTTTCGTCGTAGGGAATGTCATACTTTTTCAAAAATCCCCTATACTCATCTTTAAACGAAATATTTCGATGGTGATCTCGTTGGTTTAGAATATATTTTTGCACTATCTCTATTTCTGTGGGATTTACCGAGAACCCACCATATCCCCTCTGCCAGTAGAAGTTTTTATAGTTTGCACCTTTTGTTTTAATCCAATTAGAGGAGTGACTTTTGATGGTTTCTATCAATTTCATTAAAGCAATTTTTTGAGATAGGAGCACAAGCAAATGAACGTGGTCGTGTGTACCTCCCACTATGATTGGTTTGCATTCCATCTCTCTGGACGTTCCCCCCAGATATTTGAAAAGCTCATCATCGATATGCTCATCGATAAAAGGATAGCGATCTTTTGTACTGAATACGATGTGCATGTAGTTGTAAACGAGGGATTGAGGCATAGTGGTAATTTTAATGGTTAGTATTACATAATGCAATTGATATGGCAATGACATCACACCGTTGGTGCTTATTTACATTATTGTAAAATCATAGGGTGTAATCGGCATAGCCGATTACACCCTATGCTAATGACTACACACCTTTGGTGCTGTGGGTAATACGTAAATAAATCATATGGCTTGCCTGCTGCACCGACTAAACCCTATGCTAATGACTACGCACCGTTGGTGCTAAGAGCAAGTCGATATATTGACACTGATTTTACAAACCTATTCGCATGGCCATTTTTATAGCCCCGAAGGGGTGTGGTCATTAGCCTATCCTGCAAGGGATAGGTTAATGTACCGTTCCAATCGAAGCGCCAACGGCGTGATGTCCGCTATTAAAACTAATGCACCCTCTTGGTTGGCAGCCGTTCCATCACAAATGCTGTACGGGCAGGGATGTAAAGCTTAAGTTGATACTGACCGCTATTAAAAGGTATACGCTCGGCAAAATAAGTAAGCGACTCATCTACATTGCCAAACCCTCCAAACTCCACATTGTCTGTACTAAGCACTATCTTATATTTACCCGCATCAGTAAAAATTCCGTAATCGGTATAGGAGTTGGTAGGCGACCAATTAAATATAAAATAGAATCTCCCACGTTTAAAACACATTAATTGGTCGGCTTCGTTTATATTGACACCATAACATGGTTCATTATCAAGTAGGTAGTCCGATTTAGCTTTTTTGATCATTGCTCGATCAAATGCTGCCAGGTACTTGAATTTGAGTTCTTTATTCTCCATTAAAGCCCATTGTCGCCGTGCATATTTATGCGACCAGCCATTGCCCTCCCTTGGAAAATCTATCCACTCGGGATGACCAAACTCGTTGCCCATAAAATTAAGGTATCCGCCGTAGGCTGTTGACAAGGTGGCCAAACGAATCATCTTGTGCAAAGCTATTCCTCGATCCACAACCAGGCTTTGCGTCGACACACCCATCTTATCGTACATCTCCTTATCTACCAAACGGAAAAAAATAGTTTTATCGCCCACCAGAGCCTGATCGTGCGACTCGGCGTAGGATATTGTTTTTTCCTCGTAACGGTGCTGCGATAGTTCATGGAACATTTGTCCGACGTTCCAGTTTTCATCGGCATAATCTTTTATCAATTTAATCCAAAAATCAGGTACCCCCATGGATAGGCGATAGTCGAAACCAATTCCGCCATTATCGATATCACAAGCCAAACCCGGCAAGC
The DNA here is from genome assembly GCA_024635555.1 of Saccharicrinis sp. Lineage (GTDB taxonomy): Bacteria > Bacteroidota > Bacteroidia > Bacteroidales > Marinilabiliaceae > Saccharicrinis. Next base: position 44,473 of record JAGXIO010000073.1, on the reverse strand, counting down.
CACTCATATCCTCAGCCACACTAATGGCATTGGGTTTTATATGATGAATAAGTTGATTAGCGAGGGTAAGATACGTTGTGGCGTCGAAATCTAAAGTGCCGGTAAAATAATCGGCATACGAGGCAAAAGCATACTCCAAACCATGATGCGTATACAACATACTGGTAATCCCATCAAAACGGAAACCATCAAAGTGATACTCCTCAATCCAATAACGGCAGTTAGATAGCAAAAACTGAAGCACTTCGTTTTTTCCGTAATTAAAGCATTTGCTGTCCCAGGCGGGATGCTCTCCTTTGGGGCCATCGTGAAAATACTGATATACGGTACCATCAAAAAATGCCAATCCTTCTTCTCTGTTTTTTACGGCATGTGAATGGACAATATCCATAATAACCGCAATGCCATTTTTATGTGCCTCGTTAATCAAATCCTTAAGCTCTTCGGGCGTTCCAAAACGCGACGAAACAGCAAAGTAATTAGAAACGTGGTAACCAAAACTACCGTAATACGGATGTTCCTGAATGGCCATAAGCTGTATGGTGGTGTATCCAGCTTTAATAATGCGCGGCAGCACCTCCGTTTTAAACTCGTTAAAGGAATTAACTTTTTCCTCTTCCGACGACATGCCTACATGCCCCTCATATACAAGTAGTGGGTTTATCTGGGGTATAAAATCCTTATCGTCCCATTTAAATTCCTCCTGAGGTTGCCATATCTGGGCACTGAATATTTTGGTTTTATCATCTTGCACCACTCGGTTAATATGCGAAGGCAAACGCAGGTCATCGCCTCCCGGCCAAAACATGTGCAGCTTAAACAACTCACCATGTTTTAAATCCGATTTGGAGATAAAAATCTCCCAATTCCCATTTTCCTTTTTCTCAAACTCATATTTACTATCGCAAAGCCACTTGCTAAAATCACCAATTAAAAATAATTTTGTGGCGTTGGGTGCCCACTCACGCAAACGATAGGCCTCTCCAACATCATGGAGGCCATAGTAATCAAATCCTCCGGCCATTTTATATATATCGCCAAAGATGCCATCGATTTCGGAAAGCTTAGCCTGATAATGCTGAATCCTGTTTTTAATAGCTGTCTCAAAAGGCTTTAACCAAGAGTCGCTTTTTACAAAATTTGGTGTTTCCATAATATAATAATAAGATGTAGTTTGTTTTTTGATGTTGAATTATCTCTAATCCAATACAAAGAAACCTAATATAACAACACATTTTGGCATACCTCCTATTTTTAAAAAATATTTGATATTTTATTTGCACTATTAATTGTTCAGAGAATTGTAACTTTGTCAGAGTTTACTGAAAAAATTTCATGAGTTGATTTTTAATGCCAGATAAATATATGGAGATACAACCTATAAAACAACGATACGGTGTTATCGGAAATTCCTATGGACTCAACCGGGCAATCGATGTAGCCGTTCAGGTAGCTCCTACGGATTTAACGGTGCTCATTACCGGAGAAAGTGGAACAGGCAAGGAAGTTTTTCCAAAGATTATACATCAGTTTAGCTCGCGTAAGCACGGCCCTTATATTGCCGTTAACTGCGGAGCCATACCCGAGGGCACCATCGACTCTGAACTATTTGGCCACGAGAAAGGTTCATTTACCGGTGCTCTCTCCGACAGAAAAGGATATTTTGAGGAGGCCAACAACGGCACCATATTTTTGGACGAGATAGGAGAACTTCCCCTCTCGACTCAGGTTAGATTATTAAGGGTGTTAGAGGCAGGTGAATTTATTAAAGTAGGTTCATCTAAGACCATAAAAACCGATGTACGTGTAGTTGCCGCCACCAATGTGATGATGGAAAATGCCACACGCGAAGGAAAGTTCCGCGAGGATTTATACTACCGCATAAGTAGCGTGCCCATCACCATCCCACCTTTAAGAGATAGAACGGAAGATATCTATCTTTTATTCAGAAAATTCGCCCACGACTTTGCCGACAAATACCGTATGCCCGTTATTAAGCTTCAGCCCGAAGCCAAAGAACTTTTGCACCGCTATCGCTGGCCGGGAAATATTCGTCAGCTAAAAAATATTACGGAACAAATATCTGTTATCGAAGAAAATCGCATTATAACCGGCGAGGTAATGAAAAAATATATTCCTTTTAATGGAGGGGCACAATTGCCGGCCATTATGGAATCATCCTCATCAGGCGAAAAATCCTTTGCCAACGAAAGAGAGATATTGTACAAGGTGCTTTTTGACATGAAAAAGGACATGGGCGACCTAAAAAAATTGGTGCTCGAAATGATACAGCAAGACGGGAATATAAATACGAAAGGCGAACATGCAAATATCATCCAAAAATTATATCAAGACAAAGATTTCTCTACAGCTCCAGCAACACGATCTGATACACCGTTTATTATTAAAAACAGACCAGAGGATAACCAACACAACAGTATTGAAGATACAGAAGAATTTGTAGAAGAATCCCTGTCGTTGGAAGAGCAAGAGATAGAGTTAATTAAAAAGGCGCTGGACAAATACAATGGCAAACGCAAGTATGCAGCACAAGAGCTCGGCATATCAGAGCGAACGCTGTATAGAAAAATAAAAGAACACAGCATTCCCAACTAAGCATATGAAACGAGCCCCCGAAGGTTCGGGGCGACCTGTCCCGCAGAATTGCGGGAGGCTATGTGGCAAAAAAATAAATTATAAACACATGAAATCGGTATGACCGCCTGCCTCGACAACAGGACGTAAATAACTAGGTCGGCAATACGAATAATTGAAAAATGCATAGATTATAAAGGCTTTGCTAAATTTTAAAAAATGAAACAACTACTGCTATATATCGCTCTTATTGGAGTACTCTCGGCCTGTTCGGTTAGGTTTACCTTAAAAGGCTCATCGGTACCTGAAAACCTAAAAACTTTTACGGTACAATATTTCGAAAACAGAGCTCCTTTGATTAACCCTACCATGAGCCAAAGTTTTACCGAAGCCCTAAAGGACAGGGTTACCCGCGAATCGAGATTGGTTTTGGAAACTAAAAATGCCGACATCGATTTTTCAGGTGAAATAACAGGGTACAGCATTCGTCCCATGGCCATCCAAGCAGATGCAATATCGGCCGAAACGCGGCTAACAGTAACGGTTAAAGTGAGGTATCGGAATTTTAAAGATCCAAAAAATAATTGGGAATCGCAGTTTAGCGCCTACGAAGATTATCCAAGCGAAAGAAACATAAACGACATTGAGGGTGAGCTAACTACCCAAATCATAGAGCAGTTAACAGAAGACATTTTTAACAAAGCCTTTTCGGATTGGTAACAGAATGAACAAAAAGCAATTTATAGAAATCATAAAAAATCCTGACCAGCTCAATGTAAACACCTTAACAGAGCTTAAGGAGATTCTCGAAGAATATCCATTTTTTCAGATAGGAAGAATGCTGTGGCTTAAAAACTTACACCTGCTCGACAGTATTAAATACAATAGTGAATTAAAAACAGGTGCGGCATTTATTGCCGATCGCTCAAAACTGTATCAGCTCATCAACAAGCCAATCAAATCGATGGCAGAAGCTGATTGTAACGAATCTGATGAAGATAAAACCGAGATACAAGCACCAATTAAAACAGAAAAAGCACCAATCTCTATTGAACCAGATGCACCGCAGACTACTACCGAAAATTACCTGAACGCTGCGGACGAGCTCACCGACGACAATGGTAATTCATATCGTTTTTCGGCCAATTCAACACGTACACAAAAAAATGAAGACGAAAATGAAAATATTTTATTTCCGTCGGCTGACCTTTTGGATTATGAGATAACATCTTCGCAAGGCTATTCCTTACCTAAAGTAAGCGAATTAGAAGTTAACCCCGACGAAAATCGTTCTTTTTCCGATTGGCTGCATATCATGCATTACGCTTCACCTCAGCAAAAAGGAGAGGGAACAGAACACAGGAAAAAAGGAATGGATTTGATTGATAACTTTCTGAGTGCCAAACCTGAAACGACATCTATTTCGGATAAAAAGATAAAAGAACCCGACTTAGAGCAAAAAAATACTGACCCGCAAGAGGAGATTTTATCCGAAACATTGGCCAATATATATATCAAACAAGGGCATAAAAATAAAGCGGTTGCAATTTTTGAAAAATTAACCTTGAAATATCCTGAAAAAAGTGTTTACTTTGCACGTCGAATTACGGAGTTAAAAGAAAATTAATATTTAAATAACAAAAAGATATGTATCCAGTTGTATCTGCATTAGTAATCATTGTAAGCCTTGCATTAATACTCATCGTTTTGGTTCAGGATTCCAAAGGGGGCGGCTTAGCTTCAAACTTTTCTGCATCGAACCAAATAATGGGTGTACGTAAAACAACCGACTTTTTAGGAAAAGCAACTTGGTATTTAGCCGGTGGGCTACTGGTACTGTCATTAGTTGCAGTAATGGCTCTCGAAAAACCAGGTGTTACCGGAGATTCAGATTTGGATGACAAACTGAACCAAATTTCGCAACCCCAAACCGAACTGCCTAACTTTCCCTCTGCTGGTGGAAGTGATGCCTCTTCTACCGAGGATGGCAATGGCTCCGAGAATTAATAAGTATTCTTTTAAAAAATATTAAAGTGCCGGTTTATTTATACCGGCACTTTTTTTATGCTGATACTTTTAAACAACCTATATCACCTTAAGGTATGCGTTGGATATTGGCCGATTGTTGTCAATTGTGTCAAGATATACTACCAACTACATTTCCCCGTGTCCACATTATGCTATAATGTCAGTACGAAACTGAAAAAAAGGCTTTTTTTGCCAATGGCACAGTTTATGGAAAAAGCCCATCACAATAACAAATTGTTTAACATTTAAATCATTTACAATATGTCACAAGTAAAAGGAAAAGTGCTTGCCGGTAAAGTTCTGGTAAAACCCCAGGCAGCAGAAACTAAAACCGCAAGTGGAATTATTATTCCTGATTCGGCTAAAGAAAAGCCACTTCTAGGTGAAGTAATTTTAGTAGGAGCTGAAAAAAAGGATGAGAAAATGGAAGTTAGCGTTGGCGATGTGGTTCTTTACGGAAAATATGCCGGAACGGAATTAAACATTGAGGGTACAGACTATCTGTTGATTTCTCAAACGGACGTATTATTTATTAAGTAATTGAATAACAAGGTAATTAAGTAACAAGATAAAGCTTAAAATAAAATGGCTAAAGAAATAAAATTTAATATTGAAGCTCGCGACTTGCTAAAACAAGGTATTGATCAGCTGGCAAATGCAGTAAAAATAACATTAGGACCCAAAGGTAGAAACGTAATCATCGACAAAAAATTTGGCCCTCCTGCTATAACAAAAGATGGTGTAACCGTAGCTAAGGAAATTGAGCTGAAGGATCCCTATGCCAACATGGGTGCCCAAATGGTTAAAGAGGTAGCTTCCAAAACTGCCGACAATGCCGGCGACGGAACAACTACAGCAACCGTTTTGGCTCAATCTATCGTTAACGTTGGATTGAAAAACGTTACTGCTGGTGCCAATCCAATGGAGCTTAAAACAGGTATCGACAAAGCCGTTAAAGCCGTTAAAGAAAGTTTAATTGCTCAATCGCAAAAAATTGGCGACAATCTGGAAAAAATCGAACAAGTAGCCAAGGTATCTGCCAACAACGATGCCGAGATTGGTCGTTTGATTGCAGAAGCAATGGGAAAAGTGGGCCAGGAAGGTGTAATTACCGTTGAAGAGGCCAAAGGTATCGAAACTACGGTTGAAGTGGTGGAAGGTATGCAGTTCGACAGAGGTTATATCTCTCCTTACTTTGTAACCAACACCGAAAAAATGGCTGCCGAGTTAGAGAATCCTTATATCCTTATCCACGATAAAAAGATTTCTACCATGAAGGATTTGCTTCCTGTATTGGAAGCTACTGCTCAAACAGGTCGTCCTTTGTTAATTATTGCCGAGGATGTTGACGGTGAAGCCCTAGCTACCCTTGTGGTGAACCGTTTGCGTGGTTCGTTAAAAGTGGCTGCCGTTAAAGCACCCGGTTTTGGCGACAGAAGAAAAGAGATGTTGCAGGATATTGCCATCTTAACCAATGGTACTTTGATTACCGAAGAGGTTGGCTTATCGCTTGAGCAGGCAACGCTAGAAATGTTAGGTGAAGCCGAAAAGGTTTCTATTGACAAAGAAAATACAACCATTGTAAATGGTGCCGGAGGCAAAGAAGTAATCAAAGAAAGAACGGAGCAAATCAAATCGCAAATCGCTAATACTACTTCTGATTACGACAGAGAAAAACTACAAGAGCGTTTGGCCAAATTGGCAGGTGGTGTAGCTGTTTTATACGTAGGTGCCGCTTCCGAAATGGAGATGAAAGAGAAGAAAGACCGTGTGGACGATGCTTTGAGCGCAACCCGTGCAGCCGTTGAAGAAGGAATTGTTCCTGGAGGTGGTGTGGCATATATTCGCGCCATTGAAGTTTTAGAAGGATTAAAAGGTGATACAGATGACGAAACAACCGGTATTGAGATAGTAAAAAGAGCTATTGAAGAACCTTTACGTCAAATTGTTATCAATGCAGGTAAAGAGGGAGCAGTTATCGTACAAAAGGTTAAAGAAGGAAAAGGTGATTATGGTTATAATGCACGTGTGCACGAGTACCAAAACTTTTTTGCGACAGGTGTTATCGATCCTGCCAAAGTAACCCGTATTGCTCTTGAGAACGCTGCTTCTATAGCCGGCATGTTCCTGACCACAGAATGTGTGATTGTGGATATCAAAGAGGACGAACCTATGTCACCATCTATGGGTGGAATGGGCGGCGGAATGGGCGGCATGATGTAACAGCGCCATGAATTTATATCCGCTGTTATGCCGATAGATATTCAAAAGCCCTAAGAGAAGTATGAACTTAGGGCTAATTTGAATACTAATCGGTATAATGCAGGAGACTCTGAGATTTTGAGATATGGAGCAAAGCGACATCCCGCCGCTTTAAATTTATTATGGGCGGGAAGAGACTTTAAGATTTAGGAAGTCTCGAAAAAAAGTTAAGGCCGATACGATTTTTTCGTATCGGCCTTTTTATTTACAAATCACTCCCATCCGCAATTTGTAAAAGCATTTGTTTTTTATAGTTTTGCTTAATTAATAAACACACATCAACCAACACACTCAACTAACACATATATGATGAACAGGATACTGATATTAGTTGCCTTTTTGCTTCCACTGACCCTTCAGGCTCAAAAGAAAACCGTAACACTCGAAGACCTCAATAAAAACGAAACTTTCCTCACCAAATCAGTCAGTGGCCTAGAGTCTATGAACGATGGTATTCACTACACCACCTTGGAAAACAACGCAACGCAAATTGTAAAGTACGCCTATGCTACCGGCAAACAGGTAAGTGTGATGATGGATTTGGAGAAAATTGAAGACTGTCCAATCCAAAATATCGAAGGCTATGAAATGAACAACAACGAAAGTAAAATATTGGTTTACACCAATAAAAAAGATATATACCGTCGTTCCTTCACAGCCGACTTTTATGTATATGACCTTAAGAGCAAAGAAATAAAGCCTCTAGCCGAAGGTGGTAAGCAGCAGGTGGCTACTTTTTCACCCGATGGCTATATGGTAGCCTTTGTAAAAGAAAACAATATATATATCAGTAACCTACGATTTGGCACTGTAGCACCCATCACCAACGATGGCGAAATAAATAAGATAATAAACGGTATCCCCGACTGGGTTTACGAAGAAGAATTTAGCTACAACAAGGCCTTGGAATGGTCGCCCAACAGCGCAGAACTGGCTTTTGTGCGTTTCGACGAATCCAAGGTGAAGGAGTTTTCTTTTCCGTTATATAAAGGCAGCAATCCTGCGCTAGAGGAGTATGCACTTTACCCGGGGGAATATATGTTTAAATATCCCAAAGCCGGCGAAACAAACTCGGAGGTGAGTGTGTGCGTTTTCAACATTAAAAATCGCACCACCAAAACCATGACCATCAAGGATACCGAAGAATATTATATCCCCCGCATACGCTGGACTCACGAGGATGGTATGCTGGGCATTTTGAAGATGAACCGTTTGCAAAATCAATTCGACCTGCTTATTGCCAATACCGCCAGCACTTTAACGAAAAATATTTTTACCGACCGAAACAAATACTTTGTTGAGGAAACGGTATTAGATAACCTGACGTTTTTAGACGATGGTAAGCATTTTATTTATGTGGGCGAGATGGACGGTTATAATCATATTTATCTATACACCATGGCCGGTATGCAAGTGAGGCAAATAACTAAGGGAAAATGGGATGTGATGGAATTTTATGGTTACGATTCCCAAAAGAAAATGCTTTATTACCAGGCTGCACAAAACTCACCTTTGGAACGAGAGATTTACGCTGTTGACCTGAACGGAAAAAAGAAATATAAGCTGTCGGAAAACAAAGGAACCAACGAGGCAGCTTTCAGCAATAGCTTTAAATACTTTATAAATACTTATCAAAACACCACCATACCTAGGCAGATAACATTGCACAATCAGGACGGCAAGCTTATTAGAACATTGGAGGATAATGCTGATTTTAAAAATGAAATAAAGGAGTATCAAATATCGCCCAAAGAATTTTTCACGTTTAAAACCTCCGAGGGTATTGTGCTGAACGGATGGATGGTAAAACCATTGAACTTTGACCCCAACAAAAAATATCCTGTTCTGATGACACAGTATAGCGGCCCCAATTCGCAGGAGGTAACCGATAGCTGGGAAATTGGCTGGGAACAGTATTTGGCTGCAGAAGGTTATCTGGTAGCATGCGTTGACCCACGCGGAACAGGAGCCCGGGGACAGGAATTTAGGAAAAGTACTTATATGCAACTCGGTAAACTTGAATCGGACGACCAGATTGAAGCCGCCAAATATTTGGGTTCGCTAAGCTATTGCGATTCCGAAAGGATTGCCATATGGGGTTGGAGCTATGGAGGCTTTATAAGTGCCAGTTGTCTGAGCAAGGGCAACGGAATATTTAAACTGGGCATTGCAGTAGCACCGTCCACCAGCTGGCGTTATTACGATTCGGTTTATACCGAGCGATATATGCGTAGGCCACAGGAAAATGCCAAAGGATACGACGAAAACTCCCCCATTAACATGGCGGAGAACCTAACAGGACGCCTGTTCCTAATCCACGGCACTGCCGATGACAATGTTCATTTCCAAAATACCATGGAATATGTGGATCAGTTGGTGCAAGCAGGTAAGCAGTTTGATATGTTTGTTTATCCCAACCGCAACCACAATATTAGGGGAGGAAACACCCGAATGCACCTTTACCAAATGATGAGCGATTATCTAAAAAGAAATTTATAGGGCATAAAAATGCTCTATAAATTTCTTTTTTCATTTTTTTTAAACCATCCCTCTAACAGCTTGACATATGGCTGGCATGGTATATTTAATGGCTTATTAACCGTAGGTGTAAGTATCGAATTGTAACAAAAGAATTTAGATTTTGTAGAGCAACATTTGATTTGCTATTTTATGGATGTCAATTGCCAAAATAATACAAAAAAACTTGAAGAAATTACTGTTTATTTATGCCTTCGTTGTACTGGTAATATGTGTCAATGCACAAACCACTACTCGCATCCAAAGGATGAACGACATCTTTTTTGAGGATTACCGTGCCTTAGTCAACGATACATCCATTAAAAACGGTATGTATCTTAAAAAATATAAAGATTACGTTATTGAGCGTGGTTCATTCCGAAATAATGAACGTTTTGGCAAATGGGCTTACTTTTCGCTCGATGGCATATTTGAATTTGAATACGATCATACTGAACGCAAAATAGTTAAAATAAGCACCAAGCATAATCCCGAAGAATATCTTGAAACACCTATTTTGTTCTACGGAAGCCCTATCATCCCCTATTTGTATATGGTGCGTAATATTGTTTACCCTTCAGATGCAAAAAATAAAAACATTACAGGAAAGGTAGGTCTGGCGATTAACATTAACAAAACAGGGAAAGTTACCAGCTTTTATATCAAAGAAAAACTTCATCCTCTACTCGACCAGGAGGTGATAAGAGTGGCCAAAACAATGCCTTCCCATTGGAAATGGATTCCAGCTACCTATCACGGACAGAACATCAGCAGTGAATACCTCATTGACATACAATTTGAATTAATAGAAAAGGGAGAGCGATAAAGAGATTTAATGCCACGATTTACAGAACGTAATAAGGTTGACACCTTAAACTAAAATTTTTAATAGATATGGCACAGCCTTATTAAGCAATTGGCGATAATAGAGTGTTACATTTCTATTTTAATCCCATATTTCAAAATTTGATTGACAATGGGAACATTATCATCAAATTCTGTTTTGGAAAAAGCATGCGGTTCAATCATCGTTTCCTCTCCCTTTCTAATAACCATCAATTTAACCTCTGTATCAAATGTATGGTTAATGCCATCTTTTAATACAATCGCTAAGTCTATGTCACTATTATCATGCTGATTACCTTTTGCATACGAGCCAAACATGTATGCTTCTGCAATTCCAATGTCAGAATCTTTCAGGTTATTTAAATATCCTCTACTAATCCTTAAAGCATCGTCTTTATCCATAATCAAAGATAGCAATATTTCTAAAGTGTATTGTTTCTCAATATTTTTGTTTCTTCCGTATTCTCCACTGGTAACCCATGAATACTAGCTTAGGGTTCCATAGCACTCTTAGAGCCATAGTGGTACAAAACTATTCCACTTCTCAAAATAATTTCTCATCTGTAAACGCATAACTTTTTTATCTTTGCACTTTCATTACATTTTTAACGCAGTACAGCAGCTATGAATATTGAAATGCAGCTCAAAGGCAAGTTGATTGCCGCCGTAAAAGAATTGTACGGTCAAGATATAAACGAAGGCCAAGTGCAGGTTCAAATAACACGTAAGGATTTGACCGGAGACTTTACCATTGTGGTTTTCCCATTAATAAAAATCTCGAAAAAATCACCTGAGGAAACAGGTAAGGATATTGGTGAGCACATCAAGCGCAACGACCCCACCGTAGTTAACTATAATGTGGTTAAAGGCTTTTTAAATATTGAGTTGGCTGCCGATTACTGGCTAACTTTGATTAATGAGATTGCAGAGCAAGATAGGCATGGATACTTGCGTGCCGAGGACAATGCTCCGTTAATGATGATTGAGTATTCCTCGCCCAACACCAATAAACCGCTGCACCTAGGGCACATACGCAACAACCTGTTGGGATATTCTCTTTCGCGCATTGCCGAAGCCAGCGGAAAGCGTGTGATTAAAACCAACATTGTGAATGATAGAGGTATTCACATCTGTAAGTCGATGTTAGCCTGGAAAAAATGGGGAAAAGGAGTGACTCCACAATCGTCGGGCAAAAAAGGCGATCATTTGGTGGGCGATTTCTATGTGAAATTCGATCAGGAATACAAAGCCGAAATAAACACCCTCATCCAGACGAAAATTTCGGACTATCCTGTATTGAAGGATGTGATAGACTTTAAAACGACTTTATTGGGCCTGAAAAACAAAAAGAAAACCAAAGAAGGCCTCAACGAGCAGGAAATAGTGCAACTTAAAGCCTGCGAAGAACTCAATAAATACGCCGAAAAAAATGCACCATTAATGTTGGAGGCGCGTGAGATGCTTTTGAAATGGGAAGACAAAGACAAAGAGGTGTACAGCGATTGGGAGATGATGAACCAGTGGGTGTATGCCGGTTTTGATGTAAGCTACAAAAAGCTGGGCGTTGATTTTGATAAAATCTATTACGAATCGGACACCTATACCGTTGGCCGGGATATGGTGCTGGATGGCATTGAAAAAGGCGCGTTTTATCGCAAAGAAGATGGCAGTGTGTGGTGCGATCTTTCGGATGTGGGGCTGGACGAAAAATTATTGCTGCGTAAAGACGGCACCTCGGTTTATATGACACAGGACATCGGCACCGCCAAATTACGCTACGACGATTTTGATATTGATAAGATGGTGTACGTGGTGGGTAACGAGCAGGATTATCATTTTCAAGTGCTATCGTTGGTATTGGACAAAATAGGATTTAAGTGGGGTAAAGATCTTGTCCACTTTTCGTACGGAATGGTAGAGTTACCCCAAGGTAAAATGAAATCGCGCGAAGGTACCGTAGTTGATGCCGACGATTTGGTGGACGATATGGTAAACACCGCCCGTGACATGTCGCAGCAAATGGGGAAATTGGAGGGCTATACCTCTAAAGAAGCCGAAGAGGTGTATCAAATGATTGCCTTGGGCGCCTTAAAATATTTTATACTAAAGGTGGATCCTAAAAAGAATATGGTTTTCAACCCCGAAGAGTCCATCGACTTTAACGGCAACACCGGTCCTTTTATTCAATATACCCATGCTCGTATTCAATCTATCTTTCGCAAGGCAGCCGAAAAAGGTATCCAGGTGGGGACGGCTGCTCCAACGCACGTTGAAATTGGCGAAAAAGAAAACAACCTTATTCGTACCATTGCCAACTTCCCTAATGTGGTGGCAGAGGCAGGCCATGTATTTTCACCTGCAATTATCGCCAACTTTACCTACGACCTGGCCAAAGAATACAACCAGTTTTATCACGATTGCCCCATCCTTTTTGAGGAGGATGAAGATAAGCGCATGATGCGTTTGATATTGTGCAAAACGGTGGGCAAAACCATAAAAAATGCCATGTGGTTGTTGGGAATTGATGTTCCTGAGAAGATGTAGATTGGCAAATAGCTGGTGGCGGTTGGCTAATGGCTGCATTCTATCCCTAAACCGTTGAGTATTGTGTTATAGGCTAAGCATACAATATATAGCAATATCAAAAAATAAAATTACCTTTGAAATCTTAATTTTTATCAAAATAAACGCAAAATAGTTAACCACAAATGAATATATTTCGGACGGTAATTTTTATAGGATTCCTATTACTTATTTCGGCTTGCGGTCACAAAAACCAAATGAAGGTGAGCGGTAAAATCTCCTCTGCCGAGGGCAAAACATTATTTTTTCAGCAGTTAAATTTGGATGGAACGCTTACACTCGACTCTGCCAAGCTGAGTGAAAAAGGCACGTTTAAATTTTCCATCCCCAGGCTTGAACATCCTACTTTTCTGCTTTTAAAACTATCCGACAACAATCTGATAACCCTACTTGCCGATTCAACCGAAAAAATTGAAGTGCTTGCCGAAGCCACTAATTTAGAATCCAGTTACACTGTTTCAGGCTCCATGGGCTCGTCATACATAAAAACCTTAAACCTTAAGCTCGAAAATACAAAAAAAATTGTGGACAGCTTGGTAGTTATGCACAACCAGCTGGCTCTGGACGATGTTGAAGAGAGAAATAAACTGCGCGAGAATATGCTACAAATAGTGAGTAAACAAAAAAGCTTTGTCTATGATTTTGTATTGAATAATCCACGTTCTTTTGCCAGTTATTATGCTGTTTTTCAACGCTTCGATGATGGCACTCTCGTTTTAGACCCGAATGACAAAAAAGATTTAAACATGTTTGCCACAGTAGCTACTAGCTTAAATTTACTATACCCCGAAGCCTCAAGGGTAAAGCAACTTAAAAACTTTGTACTCGCCATAAAAAAAGAACAACGTTCACAACTTTTGTCCGAAAAAATGTTGTCTGAAGCCCAAGTTGCCGCCCTGTCCATTCCTGAAATTGAAGAGGAAAACCTGCAAGGTGTAAAAATAAAACTGTCGTCGCTGAAAGGTAAGATAGTGCTTGTTTCGTTTTGGGCATCGTGGGATGCTAAATCGGTGCAGGAAAATAAACAACTTTTAAGCATCTACAACAAACACAAATCAAAAGGCTTCGAAGTTTACCAGGTATCCTTAGATAAAAGCAAGATATTATGGGAAGATGCCATTAAAAAGGATAAGCTTCCCTGGATAAATGTTAGCGACTTGCAATATACCAGCTCGTATCCGGCAAGGATATATAATGTTCAACAACTGCCTGCCAACTACCTCATAAGCCGCGATGGAGAAATTATTGGCAAAGATTTATTTGGAAGAATTTTGGACGAAAAGTTGGGCGATTTGCTTAAATAGTGCAGATAACACACGCATCTATTTAATATTTCATTTATAGGCCACCCATAAACCTTGTGTATTTTTTACGGAAAAATACCTGTAAATATCCTTTCTATGGGCAATTATAATTAATCAGACTATGTTAAATTGTTCTGTAAATTTTATTGTCCGCTCTTTTATATTTTCATCATCGTTAAAAGTATAAACTCCTCATACTCTTCCTCTGAAAATGTAACAACCTTACTGCCTAACTTTTTTCCTAACTCTATTAAGAGTTAGGAATTACTCTTATTATTTGGTTCTATTAAAACCATACCTCACCCTTTTAATAGTTCGTCAAACTTTTTTAACGTGCTGACAATTAGAAATTTCCAACAACAAGCAGATGTATCAAACTATTAAATCAGAGCATTTTGTAAGTCAGTCTAATGTCTCTTATCTATTATCTAACAATCTAATATTACTTCCCTACCTTATTTTTAAACTCGGGACGCAACACTAGGCTGGCCAAAATACGTGGCGCCACCTCGTAGCCATAGCGTTTAATTTTATCCACCACATCCACAAAAGCCACATCTTTCTTTTTCAGCAATTCAACCAACTCATCCAGTTGCGATTGGCTTAATTCCTTTCGGATGGCATTTTCTATAACTGAAGAGTCATCACTTTTCACTTCTTTTTTAACACTTATATCTTTTTCAGCCAAACCAAAGGTTTCTATTTCCATGATAATGGTTTCGAGCACATCGGCACATGTCTTCTTTATCGAATCCACATCGCCAGTGGTATCACGCAACGACCAACTGTTATTTTTAAAATCCACATCTTCAATGAGTTTTCGTTTCAAATTGCCCGGCCCTAATATGGAATCTAACACCGCAATAGTGCCTTGTTTCCAGCTATGCAAATCAAAATTCCGCTCTTCTACCTTACGTAGTCGGCTATAAAGGAGTAGTAATTCTTTTTCCATGATAAAAAAGTGTAATGGCAATTAATTGAGCCGACTAAATATAAACATTTTAATTTACTCAAACACGGATAGTGATTTTTTAATAATAGCTAAAGCATCACGTAATTGCTCCTCGGTAATTATTAAGGGTGGCGCAAAGCGGATGATATGGCCGTGTGTGGGTTTGGCAAGCAGTCCGTTTTCCTTCATGGTCATACAAACGTCCCAAGCTGTTTTGCCGTTTTTAGGTTTGATAACAACCGCATTCAAAAGTCCTTTGCCTCTCACCAGCTCAATCATATCCGATGGCATTTTGCGCAGTTCTTCGCGGAATATTTCACCCAGGCGGGCGGCGTTCTCTTCCAACTTTTCGTCCTTAATAACCTGGAGTGCTGCAATGGCCACTTTGCAGCCCAGCGGATTACCACCAAAGGTAGAACCGTGCTCGCCGGGCTTGATGCACAGCATAATGTCATCATCGGCCAACACAGCAGATACGGGAAACACCCCACCCGAAACGGCTTTACCGAGTATCAGAATATCTGGACGTACACCCTCATGATCGCAGGCCAGCATTTTGCCAGTTCGCGCAATGCCAGTTTGTACCTCATCGGCAATAAACAACACGTTGTTGGCTTTACACAAGTCGTAAGCCTTTTTCAAATAGCCCTCATCGGGTACATAAACACCAGCTTCGCCTTGGATTGGCTCTACCAAAAAACCCGCCACATTAGGGTCGCACAAAGCTTCTTCTAAAGCAGTAAAATCATTGTACGGCACCACCTGAAATCCGGGGGTATATGGTCCAAAACCCCTGTACGAATCCGGATCGGTTGACATAGAAATAATAGTGATGGTTCTGCCATGAAAGTTACCTTCGCAAACTATTATTTTTGCCTGGTTATCGGCGATTCCTTTTTTATCGTAGCCCCACTTGCGACAGAGCTTAAGGGCTGTTTCATCGGCCTCGGCTCCTGTATTCATGGGCAATACCTTGTCGTAACCAAAATAACGGGTGATATACTCCTCAAACTCACCGAGCACATCATTGTAAAATGCTCTGGATGTAAGCGTAAGTTTCGCAGCCTGATCGGTGAGGGCTTTAATTATTTTAGGATGACAGTGCCCCTGATTTACAGCCGAGTAGGCCGACAGGAAATCGTAGTATTTTTTACCGTCGATATCCCATACATAAACGCCTTGTCCCCGGTTTAAAACTACAGGTAGTGGATGATAGTTGTGGGCACCAAACTTATCTTCTCGTTCTATATAATCTTGCTGGGTCAATTTAGTATCACTCATTAAGTTTAATTTTAGATTAAATAACACCGAGTGCTAATATAACTTAATACAATGGCGATTTGGATGAGAAAAGTCAGTTTATTGGGCTAAAGCCCAATGAATATGCTGTAAAGTCCCCCGGGATGAATCCCGGGTCTAGTTATACATATTATCACATTATTTTTCAATAACAAGGCACGGCATTTATGCCGTGCTATATTTTATAGCCACATCGGTTTCCTGCCCGACGCAGGCGGGTAACCGAAATATATATTTTGGGTTTGTCCTACGTGAAATTGGACGAGTTGTTTATTATGCTCTAAGTTTTGGCCTTTTCATAAAACCCTACAACTTTCAATCATGTTGCGAAAATCTATATATTTATCAACTGACCTTTATAATTTCCATCCTAAAATCTCGTTATCAGCTTTACATTTAACCTACGAGATGTTAAATAATTGGGCACGGCATACTGACGATTGCTTACATCGGTTACCCAAAAATAGGATATGGTGTTGTTGATGTCAAAAAGATTGAAGACCTCAACGCCGATCCATATATTTTTAAAGACACCGGCCTTTTTATTAGGGTTGAGCTGTGTACCCGTTAGTTCTTTCGAGAAACCAATATCAATTCTGCGATAGGCCGGCATGCGGTTTACCGCTTTATACCGCTCGCTGCGGGGAGGACCAAAGGGCAGGCCTGTGCCATATAAAAAGTTAAGATTTACCTTAAACGAAGGATTGTTACGGAAATAATCCTGGAACATCAAACTAAAGTTTAATCGCTGGTCCGATGGGCGAGGAATATAACCCGGGAAAATAGTTTCGCCGCTTTGCCTATTCACATAGGAATCGTCTTTTAAATCTTCCTCGGTGCTCATGAGCGAAAGCGTGGCCCACGACTCAACCCCTTTAACAAATTCTCCGTTTAACTTCATATCGATACCTGCGGCATATCCCTCGGCATTATTTTTAGCCGAATACCTGATGCGCACATTATCTATCTGATAGGGAATCAGGTTTTTCATGCTTTTATAATAAAGCTCCGTAGAGAATTTAAAAGGTCGTTCGCCCCGCGTAAAGTAATAATCAAAACCACCTACAAAATGGATTGATTGTTGGGCTTTGATGTTGTAATTAATGCCGCCGCCCTGCATGCGATATTCTTTATAAAAAGGCGATTGATAATATAAGCCTGTGGAAAATTTAAACCTAAAATCCCTCTCCCACTCAGGCAACAAACTCACCCCTAGCCTGGGGCTGATTAACAGTTCATCATTAAAATCCCAGTAATTAGCACGCAGTCCAACTGAAATATCCATGGTGCTACGCGGCAAATCAAAGCGTCTGTTTTCTTGCACGAAGGCAGTATAACGGTTGGTCGACATATCGTTTTCGGCATTGTAGGCATAAATCATCTCCAACTTATTGGGGTTGATGGGAATATTAAAATCTGCCGAATCGCGCATCTCCCACTCGTTGATGATATCCGAGAAACGCTCGTGCTGATATTTCATCTCCCACTCAATATTATTATCCCCTAAACTATGGGCGCCGCGCAATGCTACGTTGGTAATGGCTCCAAATAAGTAGTTACGAGCATGTTCGAGGTACGAACCCACCCCAATCCCGCTGACACCGGCATCTGGATCCGGTATTTGTTGCTCCTCATCCTCCAAGTCGTGCAACCTGTACTGTCCAAGTATATCGTAATTTTCGTCTTCTGATGTCCGGTATCCAGAAACAGTAAACTTTAGATTGTGCATGGAGTTGGGCGAAAAATTCAACACACCGGCTCCAAAGCCCGTTAAAAACGCATCCCTCTCCTGGCCTTCAAAATATATTGTCAGCTTTTTAGCCTCATTGATAGTGCCAAAACTGGTTTCCCTGTCCACGGGGGCAAAATTGTACTGGTTTTGCGATATATTACCCAAAAAACCCAAACGCCATTTGTCGTTAAAGCGATAGGTAAGATAAGTCTGCACGTCGAAAAAGGAGGGCTTATAATCGCCCGAAACATCGGTGCTCGAAACCAAATATTTATTGGTTTTATATCTCAGTCCGGTGATATGGGTAAATTTTCCATTGGCATTAGTCCCTTCCACATGGGCATGTGCACCCAGCAAACTGGCCGAGGCACTTCCGGCAAACTCCGTGGGGCGCTTGTACCTGATATCCAATACCGACGACATTTTATCGCCATAGCGCGCATCAAATCCGCCAGCCGAAAACTGTACATCAGAAACCATTTCGGGGTTCACAAAGCTCAAACCTTCCTGTTGACCTGCGCGTATTAGTAAGGGGCGATAGACCTCTATATCATTCACATAAACCAGATTCTCGTCAAAATTTCCACCCCGCACTCTGTATTGCGAACTCAACTCGTTATTGGAGCTTACGCCCATCTGTGTTTTTACCAGCCCCTCGATGCCTCCGCCTGAAGCATCGGGCAGGGAAGCTGATAATTTTGAATCAATAAAAGTAAAGTTTTCCTTGTTCCTACGTTTGGCTCTAATATCCACCGTTTCCACCGTTTCTGTTTTTCCCATCAAAACAACAGCCAGCAGTTTTGTTGATGCCATGCTATCCAAAGGTAATTCCTGAAGTTGATAACCGATACGACTAAACACCAATACCAGTGGCCATTTGGCATTTATTCTAAACGAAAACTCCCCTTTTTGATTGGTGACCGTTCCTCTGGGATTATCCTTAATCGAAACATTGACCAAATCCAAAGCCATGCCTTCAACTGAATTAACCGTACCACGAATAACCATCGACTGTTGGGCATGTATTTGTAGGCTACACAACAAAACAAGGAATAGAAGTATTAACTTTTTAAGCATGATAATATTTTATAAAGTCCGTTGCAACGTGTGCAAAGAATCATGAGCAAAGAATAGAAGGCAAAAGTAAAAAGATGCAAGACAAAACTACTCATCTGGGAGGATTATACAGAAATATACTTTTAAAATCATCATAAAAACGATAGATTTACTTTTTTATTACATTTGAATTATGATGAAAAAAGTTTTATTAATGGGTCAAATACCCCACGTTGGTTTTGACAGCCTGGGTGATAACTTTGAAGTTATCTTTCCCAAAGAGCATGTAATAGTCGATGAGGAAATTGACCTTCATATTGAAACAGCAGATGCTATTGTTTCGGTTTTCGACCATCAACTGACCAACGAGCTCATTGATAGAGCCAAAAACCTAAAGCTGATAGCCAATTATGGGGTGGGGTATGATAATATCGATATCGATTTTGTGAGCAAGAAAGGCATTACGGTTACCAATACGCCAGACCCGGTAACGGAGCCTACGGCAGAATTGGCCATGGGTTTGATGGTTTCAGTAGCACGACAGATTGGTAAATTAAATACCAAACTCCGAACCCCCGAAGGTGTTAAAACAGGTGTGATGAAAAATTTGAGCACTACTTTATCGGGCAAAACCTTAGGCATAATTGGGATGGGTGCGATTGGTCAGGCTTTAGCCCGAAGAGCACTGGCTTTTGGCATGACTATCATCTATCATAACCGGAAACAATTGAATCCTGCGATTGAAGAGAGATATAAAGCCAAAAAAGTTACGCTGGAAGAATTACTTAAAACTGCCGACGTGGTATCGCTGAACACACCCTTGACTCCGGAAACCAAGCACTTGATGGGAGAAGCAGAATTTAAGTCCATGAAAAACACCGCCATTATTATTAATACTGCCAGAGGCAGTGTTATAAAACAGTCCGAGCTAATTGCCGCTTTGCAAAACAAAGATATTGCCGGTGCAGGATTGGATGTTTATGAAAATGAGCCACACATACCTAAAGAACTGTTGGCGATGGATAATGTTGTTCTGACCCCCCATGTGGGAACTGCAACCCTCGAAACACGAGAAGAAATGAGTAAATTTATCAGTAATATTATCGATCAGTTTTTCAAAGGAACGTTAAAGAAATATATTGTGAATGAAAAGATTTTGAGACATTAGACTGCTAGATTTTAGACTGTTAGACATTAGACTATGAGACGTTAGACCGTTAGTCGTTAGACAATGAGACATTAAAAAATCTCTCATCACAACCTGCCATCTGCCTTTCTAAATTGAGTTGGCAGGTATTGATCTATTGTCTATTTATCTCTTATCTATTTGACTATTATCTAATCATCTCTTATCTAAAAAGCTATGAAAAAAATACTTGTTTACACCGAGAAAAACGCCGCCCGATCCCAGATGCTTCAGGGCTGGCTAAATTATTATTTAAAAGAGAAGGCAGAAGTATTTTGTGCTGGAACGCACATTGAACCTATACACATGCTGGCACAAAAAGCGATGATGGAATCTGTTATCGACATCAATAAAAATACTTCGTCGAATATTTCGGATTATAACCATCACATATTTGATTTTGTTATTATTGCCGACAGCTCCTCGGCTGACGATTTGATTTTTACGCACGAGCCAGGCGAAATTATATGCCACCCATTTAAAAATCCACGTCTGGCCGAAGGTACTGACCAGGAAAAGCTGGTAGCCTACCGCGAGATATGCAACGAAATTGAAGACTATGCCTTGGCTTTTGCCATGAAACACTTTAACATCATGCAATAAACCATCATACAATAAACATTAGGCTTAGCAAAAAAAAATCCATGATACAACAAAAGCAATTGCAACTGCCGGAGAAGCGTAGGGGGTTTCATTTAATCACCTCATTTATCGAATCACATCTGAATTTGCCCGAGGCCGGGCTGCTGAACCTGTTTATCCAACACACCTCGGCAGGGCTCACCATCAACGAAAATGCAGATCCCTCGGTGCGTGTTGACTTCGAAACTATCCTGAACCGCATGGTGCCCGAAAACCGACCGGAATATACCCATACCCTCGAGGGTAGCGATGATATGCCATCGCATATAAAATCGAGTTTGGTAGGCTGTTCGTTGAATATACCCATTTCAAAAGGCCGTTTGAACCTGGGCACTTGGCAAGGAATTTATTTATGTGAGTTCAGGAATTTTGGAGGGCATAGGAATATTGTGGCAACGATTTACTCGTAGAAAAGGGATATCGAATAAAAACTTGATTGCACCAATTTAAAGTATTACTTTTGTATTACATTTTAATGCGATATTATGAAGACAAGCGTAAAAAAGATTGGCAATTCAAAAGGGGTAATTCTACCCCCTTCATTTTTGGCTCAATTTAATCTGGATAAAGACTCAGATATCAATATCGAGATAAAACCGGAAGGAATATTGATAACCCCTTCAACAAACCCCAGGGAGAATTGGGAAGCAGCGTTTCAGGAAGCTTTTGAGCAAGGCGACGAACCAGAAAGCGACTATTTTAGAGGCATAACCAATGAGTTTGATGAAACGGAATGGACATGGTAAAAAGGTTTGAAATATGGAATATCGATTTAAATCCCACCATAGGGCACGAAATCAATAAAACAAGACCATGCGTTATTGTTTCGCCAGATGAAGCCAATAAAAACCTTAAAACAGTTATTATCGTGCCCTTGACAAGTACAATCAGACATTTTCCCACAAGAATAAATTGTCAGTTTAAGGATAAAAAAGGTCAGTTGGCTATTGACCAAATACGAGTCGTGGACAAAATGCGTTTAATAAAAAAACTTGGAGATTTTGAGACCCAAACATGTATTCAATTGTGCCAAAAGCTCGAAACCATCTTTAAATATTAATTATCCTGCTTCAAAATATGCCAGCACATAAGAATATAAACTCGTGGTATCACACAGCACGATGTCGGCACCTTCGCGCGATAGCACCTCATCTTCCAAAACACCGGTATTAACGGCAATGGTAATAATTCCGGCTGCCTTTGCCGAGCACACGCCCAAAGGAGCGTTTTCGACCACCATGCATTGGGCTGCACTAAACCCTGATCCTTCTACAGCCTTTAAATAAGGTTCTGGATGCGGCTTCCCTTTGCTTACATCCTTGGCACTTATGATGTGCTCATCCTCAATACCGAAATCTCGGCTCAATCTGCTCAATAGCGTGGGTTGACCCGAGCCTGTTACAACCCAAACAGCTATCCCATTCTTCCTCAACATTTCAATAAGCTCATCTATCATAGGCATCTTTTCTGCCAGTGGTGCTTTCGCCATCAACCGCACCTTTTCGGCATAAACCCTGTCCATATCTTGTTGTGAAGCCTCCTTATTTATATAATTTTTAAAAACATAGGCGATGGTTTCATGTCCAGGTCTGCCCTCGTGCATGTAGGCTTCGTAACCAGGAAATTCAATTCCTTCCGCTTCAAAAGCTTGTTTCCAAGTAATTTCATGATTTTTCATTGAATCGTACAAAACGCCGTCCATATCAAATATCACACATTTTAAATCATTGGGAATTACCATAGTGTCTTTAATCTTTAATTAAACTTTTAGAGAATCAGTTACAGGAATCTGATTTAATAACTAAAGAAAATAAAAAATAAGTGAATAACAATAAAAATTAAACTTAGACCCAACTTGGACAAGCCAAAACCAATTGAACAAAACGAGGACGCGGTAGGTATATTTTAAGCATAAATATTAACTTTGTGCCGCACAAAAATGAAGGAATTTATGTTGTCCATAAACCTACATCCCAATATAAAAAAAAATTTACCACAAATACAGTTGGCGGTTATTGAAGCTTCGGTATCCATAGCACCCAGTACAGAGAAGCAAACCTGTTGGATACAACAACAATTGGAACAAATGCAGCTTTCACTCACGCCTGAAAGCATTAGGCAAACGGCAAGTGTAAAAGCCACCAAAGATGCTTACCGGGCATTGGGCAAAGATCCAAACCGATATCGACCCGCAGCAGAATCGCTTATGCGCAGAATTGCCAATGGTAAGGGGCTTTACGAAATTTCAAATGCCGTGGATGTATTAAACTATATCTCGATTAAAACAGGATTTTCGATATGCGGATACGATGCCGACTTAATACGGGGCAATATATCACTGGGCATAGGCGAAGCTGGAGAGCCTTACCAAGGTATTGGCAGAGGAGAGCTTAATATTGAACGTTTGCCCGTTTTTAGGGATGAGCTGGGCGCGTTCGGCACCCCCACTAGCGATTCTACCCGAACCATGATAAGCAATAAAACCAATAAAATTTTGTTTATATTTATTGGCTTTAATGCGAAGGATGAACTTGAAGCGGCTCGCGACGAAACTGCTGATTTATTAATTAAATATGCGGATGCGAGGGATGTAAAGATGAGTTTTGTGTGAGGAGCGTGGGGCGAAGGGCAGGGAGCGAGGAGCGAAGGGCAGGGAGCGTGGGGCGTGGGGCGTGGAGAAAAAAGTGTAAAGCGAAGAGCGAAGAGCGTAAAGAAAAAAAGAAATGAAGTGGAAATGAAATATTATTAGCTCCAAGGCCTGTCAGCGTGCATAGACCTGTCAGCGCCGATAAAAAACGGAAAGAGAAGAAAGAAAAGTAAACCTCGGTCTGCGACTTTTATCACACTGTAAATGTGGCATTCTGATTCGTTCAAATCCATCCTCTTTAATCTCATAATCTATCATCTAAAAATCTATTATCTAAAAAAAATATGATTAAAATATGTGCGCTGGCCTCCGGAAGCAACGGTAATTGCTACTACATTGGCAATGAAGATGAAGCCATTATTATTGATGCGGGGATAAGCCGACGGAAAATTTTGGAACGGATGAAGTCCAGAGGTTTAAACCCTGCTAAGGTAAAAGCCGGGTTTATCACGCACGAACATCAGGATCACTATCGCGGTGCCCGGGTGTTCGGACAAAAGCAAGGTATCCCTTTTTACATTTCGGAACAAACCTTGAACAGAAGCTTCTATACCATGCGACCGCCTCATATCGAAACCTTTACTCCGGGCGACAAAATACAGTTAGGATCAATTACCGTTCACTCCTTTTTAAAAAAGCATGATGCTGCCGAACCTTGCAGCTTTAGGGTGGAGATAGGTAATTATAATATTGGCGTGTTTACCGACATAGGCGAACCCTGCGACAATGTGAAGTCGCACCTGAGCCTTTGCGACTTCCTGTTTTTAGAGTCCAATTACGACGAAGCACTACTGGCCACCGGGCGATATCCCGCTTATTTGAAAGTACGGGTGGCAGGAGAAAATGGCCATCTCTCCAATGTTCAGGCCGCTGAACTGATTGAGAACCATGCCGCAGAAAAATTAAAAACCATATTTCTATCGCATATTTCTGAAGATAACAACAGGGCCGACATAGCCCTATCGGCCTTTGAACACCTGAACAATAAATACGATATTCGATTGACCTCGCGATACGATGCCACAGAACTCTTTTGTCTGGAAGATGAAACTATACAATTACCCTTATAAATTAACAAGCTAAAAAATTTAATGAAATGAGAATTTTAAGAGAAAACACCGTTGCCCTAGTAGTGGATGTCCAAGAAAAATTATTTCCACACATTCACGATCATCAACAACTTAAAAAAAATATGGAGATATTGGTGGACGGACTTAAAGCATTGCAAATACCCATGATGGTGACCGAGCAATATAAAAAAGGTTTGGGTGCAACCATCGAAGGTCTTGCCGAAAAAGTGGCCGCTTGTCCTACTTTTGAAAAAACAGCCTTTAGCTGCCTCGATGATGAAGCCTTTACCCAAAAGTTTGAAGCCGAAGGATATAAAACAGCCATCCTGTTTGGCGTTGAAGCACACATCTGTTTAATGCAAACTGCCCTGGACCTAAAAGCCGAAGGCTTTGTGCCCATTGTTGTGGAAGATTGTGTGGGCTCAAGAAACCCCGAAAACAAACGGATAGCCATCAGCCGCATGTTGCAACAAGGCATCATCGTTACCAGTTACGAATCTCTATTGTTCGAACTATGCCGCTTTGCAGGAAGCGACACCTTTAAAACTATCTCCAAATTGGTGAAGTAGAGGCAAGGAGCGTGAAGCTGAGAGCCGGGTGTATTCAGCGTGAAGTGGTGAGCTATGAGCGCACAAAAAAAACAAACCTTGGAAATTGAACAAGGCAAAATCCCGATGCTTAAGTTTACCCTATTGAGAAGCAAAAAGATGCACGTGAAGAGGTAAAACATACACGAGAAGAGGTAAAACATACACGAGAAGAGGTAAAACATGCACGAGAAGGGGTAAAACATGCACGAGAGATGCAAAAAGATGCACGAGAAGGCGTAAAAGATGCACGAGAGAAGGTAAAACATGCACGAGAGGAGTGCAAAAAAAGCGATGGCTATAAACTAAATCACTTCGGGATAGGACTGCTGCATATCTAAAGTCTTTTGTCTCTTATCTAATCATCTAAATAAAAAAATATGCGCAGAATTTTTGGATTGGGCGAAACCGTGTTAGACATCGTATTTAAAGATGGTCAGCCACTTACAGCTAAGGCAGGCGGTTCGGTTTTAAATGCCCTGGTTTCTTTGGCACGAATGGGTATGGATTGTCATTTCATCAGTGAGCTTGGCCAGGATAAGGTGGGTGGCATCATCATCGATTTTCTGAACGAAAACAAAGTTGGCACTCGGCATATTGAAACATATAAACAGGGTCAGAGTGCCGTGGCCATGGCTTTTTTAAACGACCGCAATGATGCCGAATACGAGTTTTATAAAAATTACCCACGCGAAAGATTAACAAGCCCCCTACCCGATTTTAAGCCCGGCGACCTGCTGTTATTTGGTTCATCGTATGCCATAGCGTCTGCCATCCGAGAGCAGGTTTGCAACATCGTAAAACATGCACAAGAGAGCGGTTGCATAATCATCTACGATCCTAACTTCCGGAAAAAACACGATGAAAACCAAGCCCTTTACCTAAACTATTTAAAAGAGAACTTTGCCTCTGCCGACATGGTAAGAGGAAGCAACGAGGATTTTGATAATATTTATACCGCCACCGCATCCGATCAAGTTTTTTCAAATATCAAAAACCAATGTAACAACTTAATTTACACGGCCAGCGAACATGGTGTTTTTTTACAATCTCCGAAAATAAAAAAACACTATGCCGTAGAACAAATTAAAACCGTAAGTACTATCGGAGCAGGCGATAATTTTAATGCAGGCCTTATTTATGGTATCCTGCAAAGCAAAATAAATAAAGAAGATATGTCGTCCCTCCATCAGGAAAACTGGGATTATCTGATAAAATGCGGAATAAAATGCGCCGCCGAAGTGTGCCAAAGCCTGGATAATTATGTGCCAATTGAGTTTAAAGTTTGAAGTTTCGAGTTAAAAGTTAAAAGTGCCTATTTTATGTTCACTGATTACTATTTTACTGATTACTATTTTACTGATTACTGTTTACTGTTTACTGTTTTCCCGTCAAAAATAAACTTGATTAATGTGACGGGATGTTCCTGAATCAAGTTCGGGACAGGCTGTTTCACTCCAACTGCTATCAGCCACCAGCTATCAGCCAAATGCTATCAGCTATCAGCTAAAAACCTTTTCCTACTTTCCTCATACGCTACCATACTCCCCACCTTCTTCATCTTACGAAGTAATCGTTGTCCACCTTCGAGGTGCCGTGACGGATATTCCCAAAAACACTTGAGCTGGTTTAGTATTTGATGCTCCGTGAGGCCGAACTCCTTGAGATTATTTAAGAAGAGATCATGTAGTTTAAGCATGGTATCCCGCCATTCCATCTCGGGATGCAATAGGCAGGGATTCGTGAGTAATCCCCGGCCAAGCATCCATGCAGGCACATCCGGGAATCTAAGTTTTAAATTATCCAGTATTTCTTTTGAGTTGATATCGCCGTTGCCCACCAAGGTATAACGAGCGACCAAACCCTCAAAAGCACCCCAATTAGGTTCACCCTTATACTGCTGAATGCCAATGCGGGGATGAAGAATAATCTCTTCCAAGGGGAAATCATTGAGCACCTCCATCACCTGATTTATTTCGTTGTCCACCTCCAAACCCAGACGCAATTTTATAGATAATTTAAGTGGTGTGTCTCCATCAAAATAAGCAGCCAACATATTTCGTAACATGTCCGGATATGGCAACAGACCGGAACCCAATCGCCGGTTTGTAAGCATGGGGAATGGACAGCCCACGTTCAGGTTAATTTCGTCAAAGCCTCTCTCCTGCATGTCACAAGCAAAGCGTATTAGTTCTTCGCCGCTATTGGTGAGCACCTGAGGTATCACATGCAGCTTTGGCCGCACAAGCATTTGCTTATCGTATGCAAAGATGCCAGCTTTATCGGCTCTGTAAAAGGGCGCAAAATACTTATCCACTCCGCCTATCAAGCTTTCAAAAGCCAGATAATACGGCAAAGTGGTGTAACTTTGTAAGGGAGCAAAATATATGGGTATACTCAAGATGTGCTATGGATTAGTGACTAAACAGTGTTCTGATGTGTTCTTTTGCACCCTCTCGGAATTTCTCAAGGCTGATAGCCCTGTTAAAATCCTCGTCAGGTTCGAGATATTCTTTTTTTTGCAAAACAAAAGTTTCTCTACTGCCTCTTTGAATGATAATTTCCTCACTTGCTGCTAAGTCAAGATATTTATTCATGTTATTGCGGAGTTCCGCCGAACTTATAACTCTCATGGTAGAAAATATTGAAGTACATTATGATTGTACGAATGTACATAAAAAACAAATTTCGCTCAAGGTCTGGATCTATTAGGCTCTTAAAAAACCAACTAATGCCAACATGTTAACGATAAATTGTTATCAATATTTTCATTTATGAGCAGATGTTTTATGCTGGCGAGATCGGCCTCCTGAAAAATATTATTTGACTCAAAGCGCTGCCATAGCAAGACCGGGAAGCTCCGTACTTGTTCGGAGATCACCCGGCCGCGCTTAGGCAGCGTAAAGAGACGGATGATGTTTTTCGGGCAGCCTTGACCTTCTTTGCTTACTTTCTTGTGTCAAGACAAGAAAGTAAGAACCTGTCCCGCCTTAGCCCCTCCGGCTAGAGGAGAGAATAGAAGTTACAAGAGATAGAGTTGTCGCTACCTGTGTCGCCCCCCGCAAGGGCTTTTGCCGCCGCAGAAACTTAGTATCTTTTTTAAAACTCCTTTTCAACACATAAAACCTTTTAGTCAGGGCACGACATTTGCAGGACTTTAATAGTCATACCCTGACAACAAGCCCCCTAAAATACAATTTATTGCATTGCATCGTATAACGCTCAGAATTTAGTATTTTTGTCTTCATAAATTTAAAATATTAGCTTTGAATATAAATACCGATCCATTGGGAGTCGCTTGTCGCGACTACCTGGCTGGCGATAAAAAAGCACAGATCATTGTGCAATCCGACATGGTGGAAGATGATGTGCTGCCAGTGGAATATCTTTTTAGGTCGTTTAACCAGATGCCCGAGTTAGAAAAGATGGCACTCACCCTTAGCGCGGGCAAAATATTGGACGTGGGCGCTGGTGCAGGAACACATGCCCTCCACCTTCAGCAAAGCAACAAGCTGGTGTATGCCAACGAAATAAGTGCCGACGCATGTAACGTTATGCAGCAAAGAGGCGTAAAAAATATATTACAGCAAGATTTTTACACCCTGCCCGAAGAAGATAAGTTTGATACCATATTGATGCTAATGAACGGCATTGGCATTGCCCAGGAAACCGCCAACCTAAAACGTTTTTTTGACAAGATTAAATCGCTGCTGGCACCCAAGGGTTGTTTGCTGGTGGACAGCTCCGACATAAAGTACCTTTTTGAAGATGAAGATGGCAGCCTACTCATTAACCTGAACGGCGATTATTATGGCGAAATATCTTATACCATGAGCTACAAGGACATACAAGGCAAAACCTTTAAATGGCTTTTTATCGACGACGAACTATTAAGTTATTATGCCGAGCAAAATGGTTTAAAGATGGAAAAGGTTGCAGATGGCCACCATTATGACTATCTATGTAAGCTAACACTTAAATAAGTACACTTCAATCAAGTTATTTAATCAGTTGTCAAACTCATTATTTAATATCAAAACATATGTGTACTTTTAACGTTCAATATTTCAACCGAATACACGAAACCTCATATAACAACATGCCCAGATACAATTAAAAACCCGGGCCTAAAATATTAAAATATGAAGAAGCTCTTTACTTTATTTTTTGTACTTTCCATAGGAATTAGTGCTTGGGGACAGGTAACCGATCCAACTTTCTCTCCTTTAGATAACGCCACTGGTGTTTCAATATCACCAACTCTTTCAATGACTTTTGATGGGTATACTACGGCCATCATTTTAGAAAATAACACAAGTATTTTTATTCGAGATATTGACAATAGCCAAAATGATGTATCCCTATCTACCGGAGATGGTTTTCTAACACCTCAGGATCCTCGTATTAGTATGGCTGGCAATCAAATAACACTTAACCTATCCGCCAGTTCCCTTGACTACAGCACAAATTATGCAGTTGTAATATACAACAACACAGTTGATGTGGATGGTACGTTTTACAATCAGTTACAAAACTTCACAAAATGGTCTTTCACCACAGAAGCTCCTCCCACCCTACCTCAGTGGACTGCTACCTACCCCAACCTTCAAAACCTAAGCAAAACGGCTATTGATGTTTATGGCCAGGTTGATTTGGACGGAAATTGTCATCTGGTAGTTACCAATAGTTCAACAGCTCCCTCTGCAGCAAATATTAAAGCCGGATTGGATCACACCGGGGTAGCTGCTGCCATTGACAGTATCGATACTCCAGTTATCGCCGACACCGAGTTCTTTGTCAATTTGGACATTACCAGCCTGACCTCCGAAACCCAATATTGGGTTTATGCCGTTTGCGATGATGGAACGGACAACTTTTCAACGGTTGAGCAGATGACATTTACCACGCAAGATACCCAAGCACCCGCCTACAACTCCACCTATCCGAGCGTCAGTGCTATAACAGGAACAGGTGCCACGCTCAACGTTTCCATCAACGACAACGGACAGTTTTTCTGGGTAGTTTTACCCGCAGTAGCCACCGCACCAACAGCAGCACAAGTTAGAAGCGGACTAGATGCCAGCGACAGCCCTGCCGCATTTAGCGGTAACCCTACTTTAACCGCAAATGTTGCAGCGCAAGCCAATGTTACCGGCCTGGCCTATGGTACAGATTATAAAGCTTATATTGTATCAACCGACGACAACAACAACGACATAGAAACAAGCACAGCCTCTGTGTTAGATTTTACCACCTTGGCAGCACCGCCATCCATTTTTACTTATCTGCCTACCGATGATGCCATAGAGGTGCCCATCGGGCAGAGCCTAGAAATTACCTTTAACGAAAACATACAAGTTGTTTCGGGCTCCACAGCAAGGGTATATATTATCCGCAGTATCGATGATTCTGAATTTGTATCCTATGGTGTGAGTAACCCCAATAAAACTATTTCAGGTTCTACACTTACACTAAACCATGCTACTCCTTTCGAGCAAAACACGGAATATTACGTAACCATGGGTAATGGTTTTGTTGAGTCTGTTGCTTCGGGTGTTGATTTTGGTGGTATCTCATCTACCACCCAATGGACTTTTACTACAGAAGTATTGGCTCCTCAATGGAACCCTACCTTCCCCAATATTACCCCACCCACAAAAACAGATGTGGTAGTTAATGGGCAGGTAGATAAAGATGGAACCTATTATCTGGTATTAACTCAAAGCGCCATAGCCCCTTCGGCCGCCCAAATTAAATTGGGAAATGATGAAAACGATGCGCCTGCATTGCTACCTGCCACAGGTGCAGTTACCGCCAATTCCACTTTTAGCCCTTCTTTAGATGTTACAAGCCTAGTTTCTCAAACAGCATATTGGGTTCATATGGTAACGGAAGATGGAACGGGCAACTTTTCCACTATTCAATCCCTTACCTTTACCACACAGGATACACAGGCACCAACATACGGGGAATCTTTTCCGTCTGTAGAAATCCTAGATGGCACGTCCATCTCTCTGAATGTTATGATTAATGACAATGGACGTTTTTACTATGTCATATTGCCGTCTGGCGATGCGGCTCCTTCCATTGCACAAGTAATAGCTGCTACGGATGCCAATGACGATGTTGTTCCTTTCCCCTTTGGATTTGATTCTCCACTTAACAATGGCGAACTTGGCTCTGGATTTGTGTTAGGCCTTAATTACAGCACCTCCTATAACGCTTACCTTGTTACCAAGGACGACAACAACAACTACATTGAAACAAGCATTGCCACATCCATACCTTTTACAACACCAGGACCACCGCCGACCATATCCACTTATTTCCCATTGCAAGGCGCCACCGATGTGCCCATCAGCCAAAGCCTGCAACTTACTTTTAACGAGAATATTCAGCTTGTAGCGGGCACTGCAGCAACAGTAAGCATACGAAGAGTAAGCGATAATGGTTTATTTGCATCGTATGATATTACCAGTGACAATATATCTATAACAGACAGCATACTAACAATAACGCCTAGTATTCCTTTTGTTGAAAACAGGTCTTACTATGTTACTATTGGTTATGGCTTCGTAGAATCGGCAGCCACCAGTGGTGATTTTGAAGGCATTACTGAATCCACAGACTGGACTTTTACCACTGAAATTCTGCCTGCACAATGGGCAGCAACCTTCCCTAACATTGGCGCAACTACAAAAGCATCTGTAGTAGTAAATGGACGCGTGAGTAAAAGTGGTAATTATCACATGGTGGTAACGCAAAATGCAAGCACACCAACTGCAGCACAAGTAAAATTAGGGCTAGACGAAATAGATGCCGCTGCTGTATTAACAGCAACAGGTGTTACCGCAGCGGGCATTACATTTAGCCCAGCGCTAGATATATCGACCTTAGCAACCCAAACACAATATTACGTTTATGTGGTCGCGGAAACAACGGTGGATAAATTCTCCACGGTTGAGCAGCTTACTTTCACCACCGTACAAACATCATGGGCCACTACTTATCCGAAAATACAAAACCAAACCAAAACCAGCATGGATGTGCTTGGTCAGGTGGATGCCGGAGGTGCCTACCACCTTGTTGTAACCGCAAGTGGCACTGCGCCCACCGAGGCTCAGATTATAGCCGGGCAAAATGAAGCAGATGCCCCAGCGCTTATTGACTCAAACAATACCGTAACAGCAAATGCCGAGTTTTCGATAGTAAATATAGACCTAAGTGGACTAACTTCGCTAACAAATTATTGGGTACATATGCTTGTGGTAGATGAGTTTGGAAACAATACGATTATCAAAACCATAGCGTTTACGCAACAGGATAAAGTGGCTCCTGTTTATACAGCCCCCACCCCCAATGTAACCAATATAAGTGGCATTGCGGCTACTGTCGAAATTATCATCAACGAAGCAGGCCTAGTAAGATACGTAATTTTACCCGCCACGGCTCCCGCTCCAACCATTGCTCAGGTATGGGCCGGAACAGATGCCGGAAATACCCCTGTGACAAACGCTGGGAACAGGGTACTTGCCGCGGATAATGTAGTACAGATAACATACGATACATACACATCCGAGACAAGTTATATTGCCTACTTGGTTACGCGCGACAACAACGAAAACTATATCGAAACATCCGATCCAACACCAGTACTTTTTACCACACTTGACAATACCGCACCCGTGGCTACTTTTGACCCGGAAAACCTAGCGGTTGATGTACTGTTGGCCAAAACCATTACCATCACATTGAGCGAAAAGGTGTACACTGCAAGCGGGGTTTTGATTACCGGTGCCAACGTGAGTAGTATTGTGAGTCTGCGCGAAAACAGCGCTCTCGGTACAGTCGTTACACCTCTCTCCGTTACTTATGATGCGGTTAACTTTGTTATCACCATTGACCCTACCAACAACTTAAAAGAGTTGCAGGTGTACAATATCAACTTGCTTTCATTAAAGGATTCCACAGGAAATGCGTTAAGTATGCAGAATTCTACTTTTACAACGCAGGATTTAACGCCTCCGGTGACTACTTTTGTAAATCCGACTGCAGGAGAAGTAGATTTTTCTATTAATGCACCTTTGACTATTAGCTTTAACGAAGCCATCCGGAACTTAGATGGAACTCCTATTACCGATTTAAATATTCCATCTCTGATTACTTTTGACCCTTCTATTACTTTTACAGCCACCATAAATGCCGAAGCAAATTTAATTACGATAATTCCTAATGCTGATTTATCACAGAGTACCACTTACACCATTACGGTAGATTCAGTTGAGGATGTGTATGGAAACGAGCAATTAACATCTGCCACTACCAATTTCACAACAGATGCATATCAAACTTGGAACGGTACAACAAGTGATGTTTTTATCGAAGCAAGTAACTGGACAGGATCAGGAGCAAGTATTATCATACCGCAAGCGCCAACCAATCAACCTGTGATTAACATCAACAATCTCAGTTTAAACAACGTAACTGTTGAGGCTGGTGCATCGCTTACTATTGCGGCAACTGGAAATCTCACTATCACTAAATCTCTTGAGTTGAGGTCGTCCATCGATCCTGCCATTGGAAATGCCAATCTGTTAAACAATGGCACCTTAACAACCACGGGAGCTAAAGTTAAAGTAGAGCAGGCTATACGTGCTAACCTTGAAGATCTATACATTTCGAGTCCGGTTAGCGGGGCTACTCAAAACAACACAGGCATCTCAAACAGTATATACCGAAGAAATGCTTCAGTACCTTCGTGGGAACTACTTTCCTCATCTGAGGTGATGCTACCAGGAGTTGGATACATTGCCTATGGAGACGCGGGTGATATTATTAATTTTAACGGAGCAATTAATAATAGCGACGTAGGCCCTATTGCAACAGTACGTACTTCAACTCCAAATAATTTTGGTTGGAATTTAATTGGTAACCCTTATCCATGTAGCATCGATTGGGAAGGGATAACCACCAATAACATGAATGACATATTCTACATTTTAAATACTGACACAAAAGTTTATGGTACCTACAATGGTAATGACGGAGGCGTCCCTGCTTCTGTAAATGTAAACAGTACCGAACCAAGTCACATTCCTTCTTGTCATTCATTTTGGACGCAGGTTGCTATTGGTCAAACAACCGGTAATATTACTATACCTAAAAGTGCAAGAGTAAATACCCATTACACCTATTTAAAAAACGCTAAAGTTATCAATAGCCAACAAATACGGTTTGCAGGAATTAATTCAGATAATGTAAAAGATGAGATTCTAATTTCGTTTGATACCAATGCCAGTAACGAATTTGATTCTTACGATGCCGAAAAACGTTTTTCTGACAATAAAAAAGTAGTGCAGTTTTATACTCTTCAGTCATCTCAAAAATTGGCTATTAATACATATAACAACTACGAATTAGGCCGTTCCATTGAACTTGGATACAAGGTGGGACTAGCAGGAGACTATAAATTAGCTTTGATTGAACTGCTTAATGCAGAGGAAAACGCTGTTATAACGATTGAAGATAAATTAAATAGCACGCTGCAAACCATGGGTTTAAATGATGAATATGCTTTTACAACCAATGCCGGAACTTTTGAAAATAGGTTTGTGGTGCATATAACACCGTCTATTTCAACAAAGGCTGAGCAAATAGAAGATAATTATCCAATCCGCATATTTAATTCTGGTTCATATATTTACATAAAAATTCCAGAATTAACGAAACCTTATTACCAAGTGTACAATACTTCGGGCAGGCTGTTGCAATCCGGTCTTCTGCAAGCTCAAGGGGAAAACAAAATATATTCTGACAACGATGGATTGTTACTGATAAAAATTATTTCAAATGAAAAAATAGTTAGTCAAAAAGTTTTTGTAAAAAAATAGTACATTTGTAACGATGATGAAGAAAAAACCATATACTAAACCGGAACTTTGCACCATCTTTATCGATAATGAAATTTCATTGGTGATGGCGACTAGTGAAACTGAGCCTCCTGGTGGACCAGGACCAACAGGAGCAGCACAAAGTCAGGAAACCAGCCCTACACAAAAAAGCAATTTTAACGACAACCCTTTTGGGGATTAAAATATAAAAAAGGCCGTCAAGCAATTGGCGGCCTTTTTTTTTATCTTTGCAGGCTGATTAAAAATCGGTATGGTAGAGCTAAAACTCGACAGATCGTATGCCCTACTATTATGTCTTATATCTTGTATCTCGATACTTGATACTATATTAAATCGAAATAAATTACCGTGGGAAGAAATAAAAAACCGCTTTTTGAGCAGGTGGAGATAATAGATGTGGCAGCCGAGGGGAAAGCATTGGCTAAGATTGACGACAAAGTGCTGTTTGTACAACATGCCGTGCCTGGCGACATCGTTGATGTGCAAGTAAACAAAAGTCGTAAAAATTATTACGAGGGTTACGTAACCAAATACCATAAACTATCCGACATTAGGATTGAGCCATTTTGTTCGCACTTTGGAACCTGCGGCGGTTGCAAATGGCAGCCCCTGCCCTACGCCGAACAGCTACGATACAAGCAGCGCGAAGTGGAGAATAACCTAAAACGCATAGGCAAAGTGGAACTGCCCGAAATAGCCACTATTATGCCTTCGAAGAAAACACAATATTACCGCAACAAACTTGAATATACCTTTTCCAACAAACGCTGGTTAGAGGCTGATGAAATGCAGCTCGAGGAAGATTCCTTGGAGCGTTATGGTTTGGGTTTCCATATACCTCGTATGTTCGATAAGGTGATAGACGTAAAAAAATGCTACCTGCAGGAAGAACCATCAAACAGCATACGCCTGGCCATTAAAAAATATGCGCTGGAAAACGGGCTCTCGTTTTTTGATATTCGCAAGCAAGAAGGATTGTTGAGAACCCTCATCATACGCACCACCTCAACGGGCGAAGTAATGGTTATTGTTGCTTTTTACCATGAAGATGTGGAGAAAAGAGAAGGATTGCTTAACCATCTCAAAGCGCAGTTTCCACAACTCACCTCTTTAATGTATGTGATTAACGAAAAGGCCAACGATACCATTTCCGATCAGGAAATCATTTGTTTTAGCGGCCGCGATTATATCGAGGAAGTAATGGAAGGCCTCAAATTTAGGATTGGCCCTAAATCCTTTTACCAAACCAACTCGGAACAGGCTTATGAGCTATACAAAGTAACGCGCAATTTTGCAGGGCTCAATGGAGACGAAGTAGTGTACGACCTTTACACCGGCACCGGTACCATTGCCAACTTTTTGGCTAGCAAGGCGCAAAAAGTGGTGGGCATAGAGTACGTTCCCGAAGCCATTGAAGATGCTAAGGTAAACTCGGCCAACAACAATATTGGCAACACCCACTTTTTTGCGGGCGATATGAAGAATATCCTCAACGAGGATTTTATACGCGAAAATGGTCAACCCGATGTCATCATCGTTGATCCACCGCGTGCAGGAATGCACGAAGATGTGGTAAAAACAATCCTGAAAGCATCAGCCAAAAAAATTGTGTACGTGAGTTGCAACTCGGCCACACAAGCGCGCGACCTGAATATATTAGACGAAAAATATAAAGTAACAAAGATTCAACCCGTGGATATGTTTCCGCATACGCACCATGTTGAAAACGTTGTTTGTTTGGAAATAAGATAGGCGTAGTAAAACAAGGTGTACCCAAGCCAAGGTTCCTGAATTGAGTGTGAGATATTATAAATGGTGTGGACATGTAGTTGAACTCTTTCAGAGCTCAATTCAGCACAGTTAGTTTACCACGGGTTATACCCGTGGTTATTCAGATTAAACCCTTTCAGGGCTTTTGCAATAGCCGCAAATAGGTTGAATATGAATAACCCTAATCCATGCGGGGTTGAAAATAAGATAGGCACAGTAAACGAACAAGCATCTAATTCGATGTTTCTGAATTAAGTGCTGGATATAATAGTGGGGATATGTAGTTGACCCCCTGTTTGTAGCAGACAAGCTCGCTGGGGAACCTATCCGAATTCAAGTGAACTTGATAGCTGCCATTTTTTTGCAGCCGCACAGCGGTTGAACTTGAATAACCACGGGTGAAGCTCGTGGTAAATTGACCGTTTTACATAGAGCCATGAAAGGGTTCAACTCTTGAATCGAATTAATACTGCATCGGTAGACATTAGTGCCAAAAACTTTTAATTAAAACCAAAACAGATTATGGAAAACTTTAAACAATTAGGTGTTAAAGATAATTTTGTAAAAGCCATCAACGAGCTCAACATAATTCAACCTACCGAAATACAAAATCAAGTTATACCCTTATTGCTAAAGGGCAACATGGATTTAGTGGCACAGGCGCAAACCGGCACAGGAAAAACCGCGGCCTTTGGTCTGCCATTATTACACCGCATCATAGCCAAAAACAAAGAAATACAAGGTCTGATACTTTGCCCAACACGCGAACTGGGCCAGCAGATAGCCAAGCAATTGTTTAAGTTTACCAAGTACTCGGACCAGATATTTGTGGAAGCCGTTTTTGGCGGTGCACAAATTGAACCGCAGATAAGCGCCCTGCGTCGTCCAACTCACATTGTAGTGGCCACACCGGGTCGTTTGATTGATTTGGTAAAGCGAAAAGCCGTAGATTTGCGCAAGGTAAAAACGGTTATTCTGGACGAAGCCGACGAAATGCTGAGCATGGGTTTTAAAAAGGAGCTGGACGAGATACTAAGCTCACTTCCTGCTGTAGAGAATAAATGGTTATTTTCGGCTACGATGCCCGATGGGATAGATAAAATCGTGAAACGCCACCTTTCGAACAAGTCCATTAAAATTGAAATAAACAAAAAACGCCAGGTAAACCGCAATATCGATCATCAATTTTTGATATGCGAAGAAAAAGAGAAACTACCTGTGCTGATTCAGATGCTCAACTCCGACCCTAAAGCGCGCGGCGTGGTATTTTGCAAAACTAAAGTTGTGGCACAAACGCTGGCCAAACAATTACAAGCCAAAAACATGGCAGCAGATGCCATTCAAGGCGACTTAAAACAGGTAGAACGCGATAAAGTAATGCGTGCCTTTAAAAACGAAAGTCTACGTATTTTGGTGGCTACCGACCTGGCCGCCCGTGGAATAGACATTGAAGGCCTATCGTTTGTGGTGCATTACCAACTGCCCGACAAAGACGAGTATTATACGCATCGAAGCGGTCGTACAGCACGTGCCGGGAAACGTGGTATATCCCTCGCTCTGATTACTTCGCCCGAGATAAAACAGATTCGCTGGTTTGAGAAAACTTTGGGCATTAGTTTTAAGCAAATCAGAAGATCGAAGTAGTAAATGAATTCGGTGGATGGGTAGGTAGGTAGATTAATAGATACATATACAGGTAGGTCGATGCCAGTCACTATGGTTACAAAAGGGGAGAGTAAGAGATTTGATTGGCACTTTAGGGTTGTGCCCTGATTAAAAAACTTCGAACCATATATCTACCTCCAAAAGTCAATACAGATATCGTGAAATCAAAAATAGCAGAACGACTATTCCACGGTGCGGAAGGATACAACTGTGCGCAGGCCATCCTAAAAACTTTTCAGCAGGAGTTTAATGTGGATGAATATGCCATACTAGATGCGTCGCGAAATGGAGGCGGCAGAGCCGAGGGTGGACGTTGCGGCGCCTTGCACGCAGCACATCAATTGATAGGCGACAAAAACTTCCAACAAAAAATAGACAGTGATTTTATTGCCAAAGGTGGAAGCGTACTATGCAGAGAAATACGCAGAGATAAAGTTATGGGTTGTAAGGAGTGTGTGATATTGGCTGCAGAGTGTGTACAGGAAACGTTGAAAATATAAAAGGTCGACATAATGTCGACCTTTTAATTATTTACTAAAAATTCACTCCCGGAAGTCACTCCAGAAAAATCATCCAAAATGCGACTTTATTAGCTGCCGATTCTGGACAATGCATTTACTAGCAGTTAAACAACAGCTCGCGATATTTTGGCAATGGCCACATCTCGTCATCAACTATCAATTCTAACTTATCGATATGGTAACGTATCTCATTCAAATAATGGCGTACCTTTTTGTCATAAGCCACAGCTTTCTCTTCACCGTCAGGTAGTTTATTACACTCCTTACGAGCTTCAATCATTTCAATTCTCAATTTCTTTATCACTGAAGTATGATTTGAGATATCTCGGATAAGATCAAGTCGAGCGCCTGCCATTTCCTTATATTCTTTTTCTCCAAAAATCTCTTTAAGTCCTTGTATATTCCGTATCAATCTGGTTTGATAATGGATTGCAGTAGGCACAATGTGGTTGATAGCCAAATCACCAAGTACACGCGATTCAATTTGGATTTTATATACAAACTTTTCATATTCTACCTCAACGCGAGCCTCAAGTTCTTTTTCGCTCAGGATACCACCCTCAACCAATGTTTTTCTGGCCGAAGGCTCCAAATATTTGCTGATAGACTCAGGAACATTAGTAATGTTGCTCAAACCACGCTTCAATGCTTCTTCTTTCCACTTGTCCGAATAGCCGTCGCCACTGAAGCGAATAGGCTCACATTCAATAATTAGTCGTTTTAGTGTTTGAAAGATAGCATCGTCTTTACTTGCTCCATTATCAATCAATCCGTCCACTTCAATTTTAAAATCTCTTAACTGTGCAGCCACGGCAGCACTCAAAACGGTTGTAGAAGCAGCCACGTTAGAAGAAGATCCAACAGCGCGGAACTCGAAACGGTTACCGGTAAAGGCAAAAGGCGAGGTGCGGTTACGATCCGTACTGTCCAAAATAATCTCAGGGATACGTCCTATACCTAACTTTAGTGCAGTCTTTTGGTCCGGTGTCATTTTTGAATCCGGCACTTCAGCCACAATTTTATCCAACATGGCAGACACTTCTGTTCCCAAAAACGCCGATATAATGGCTGGTGGTGCTTCGTTGGCTCCCAATCGGTGGCTGTTAGAAGCATTTAGGATAGAGGCTCGCAGTAAATCCTGGTTTTTATAAACGGCCATCAAAGTATTCACCACAAAGGTAATAAACTGAAGGTTCGACTTAGGATTTTTGCCTGGGGCATACAGTACCACACCAGTATCCGTACCTAACGACCAGTTGTTGTGCTTGCCCGATCCGTTGATGCCGGCAAAGGGCTTTTCGTGGAATAACACACTGAACTTATGACGACGGGCAATCCGCTTCATTAGATCCATAATTAACTGATTATGATCATTGGCAAGGTTCGCCTCCTCATAGATAGGAGCTAGCTCAAATTGCGATGGAGCAACCTCGTTATGACGCGTTTTAACAGGTATGCCCAGTTTGTGCGCTTCAAATTCCAATTCAATCATAAATTTGGATACACGTTCTGGTATCGAACCGAAATAATGGTCGTCCAACTGTTGATCTTTCGATGAGGAGTGCCCCATCAAGGTGCGACCAGTAAGTACCAAGTCAGGACGCGCCTTAAAAAGTGCCTCATCGACTAAAAAATATTCTTGCTCCCACCCCATGTTGGTATGAACGCGGGTAACATTTTTATCAAAATACTGACATACACCCACGGCGGCTTCGTCAACAGCAGCAAGTGCCTTTAGTAAAGGAGTTTTATAATCTAGTGCTTCGCCGGTATAGGAGATAAACACCGTGGGAATACAAAGTGTGGTACCCACAATAAAAGCAGGCGATGAGGCATCCCATGCGGTATATCCACGTGCTTCAAAAGTTTGACGAATGCCTCCTGAAGGAAACGAAGAAGCATCAGGCTCCTGCTGAGCCAATAATTTACCTGCAAAATTTTCAATAATGCTGCCATCTTCTGCATAGTCAATAAAGCCGTCGTGTTTTTCGGCCGTTGCATCCGTTAGTGGCTGGAACCAATGGGTATAATGGGTGGCGCCCTTTTCGATGGCCCAAGTTTTCATACCAGCAGCTATGCCGTCGGCCATTTTACGGTCGATGATGCCCCCTTTTTTGTTGGCTGCTTGCACTGCCGCAAATGATTCTTTAGAAAGATACTTGCGCATAGACTCAGTATTGAATACCAGTTCGCCATAATAATCCGTCACTTTGTTCGATGGAAGCTTAACCTCTTTAGGTTCTCTGGTGAGCAGTTCGTTCAAAGCGTGAAATCGTAATGTTGCCATAAATAATGTTTTAAATTTTAATAATCTATCTACAAGTTTAGCTACAAAAATATCAATTATAAATTGAAAGTTCTATTTATAAGGGTTTTTTTTGTATTTCAATCGAATATTTTTGACAGACCCCCGTTTAATCTAGTTTGAATAGATAAATTCGCTCTATATAAACACCTACACCTTGATAAAACCACAATATGCAGTCACTAAATACAATCTCCTAAATAAAATGAAATCAATACGCAAGTAATACAATCATATTATAAGCATATCGAACTTTAAAAAATCAATTTTATTGCACCACCTCTACAAACCAAACATCAGGAAATAATAAATGCCGATTAAATAAATAACCGACATGTATTTATACTGCACTATTTAATATTTACTTTTTTAGTGCTGCGTAATTCATATAAAAATAAGGTATAGTTTCAATACCGGTATAAAATTGCTCCAAGGGGTAATTTTCATTTGGCGAATGAATGGCATCGGCCTCCAATCCAAATCCCATCAAAATAGATTTAACGCCCAATATTTCTTCAAAAACAGATATAATAGGAATAGAACCACCACTTCGAACGGGCACGGGCTTGCAGCTATACACTTTTTCAATGGCCATTTCGGCCGCTTTATACTCCATAGTATCAATGGGGCAAACATATCCTTGCCCACCATGTAGCACATCCACCTTCACCTTAACGCTTTGGGGGGCAATAGCTTCCAAGTGGTTCTTAAGCAACTCCGCAATTTTATGATGCTCCTGATTGGGAACCAAACGCGATGATATTTTTGCATATGCCTTGGAGGGCAATACCGTTTTAGCACCTTCGCCGGTGTAACCGCCCCAAATACCGCATACATCAAAACTTGGGCGGATACCTGTGCGTTCAGTGGTAGCATAACCCTTTTCACCTGCAAGCTCTTTTACATCGATGGCTGCTTTATACTCTTCCTCATCAAAAGGAGCCTGACTCATTTTTTTTCGTTCCTCGGGGCTTACTTCAATCACATCATCGTAAAAGCCGGGTACCGTAACTCTGCCGTCCTTATCGGTCATTTGCGCAATCATATCGGCAAGTACATTTATCGGGTTGCCCACAGCACCACCAAAAAGTCCCGAATGCAAATCGCGATTAGGTCCCGTCACCTCAACTTGTAAATAAGCTAAGCCCCTAAGGCCAGTAGTTATGGAGGGTATGCCTGGAGCTATCATAGAAGTGTCTGAAACCAATATCACATCACTTTTCAGCATCTCCTTTTTATCTTCACAAAATTGCGGCAGGTTAACCGAGCCTACTTCTTCTTCGCCTTCAATCAAAAACTTTACGTTACAGGGCATTTGATTGGTTTTAACCATAAATTCAAAGGCTTTGGCGTGCATAAAACTTTGGCCTTTGTCGTCGTCGGCACCACGACCATATATATTACCGTCTTTAACAATAGGCTCAAAAGGCGGACTTGTCCATAATTCTATGGGGTCTACTGGCATTACATCCATATGGGCATACACCAAAACGGTGGGTAATTTTGGATCGACAATTTTTTGCCCGAACACAATAGGGTTACCGGGCGTTTCAAAAATCTCTACT
The DNA here is from genome assembly GCA_024635555.1 of Saccharicrinis sp. Lineage (GTDB taxonomy): Bacteria > Bacteroidota > Bacteroidia > Bacteroidales > Marinilabiliaceae > Saccharicrinis. Next base: position 1,430 of record JAGXIO010000073.1, on the reverse strand, counting down.
TTATCAGCACCTGCATCCGTTAAAATCTTTTTCCACATTTCTGCTGCCTTGTACATATCCGGCTTGTGCGATTCAACACTGCTGATCGAAGGAATTCGCAATAAATCGAACAGCTCCGATAAAAAACGACTTTTATTCTCGCTTATATAAGTCTTTAATCCATCCATATTTCTATAATTTAAAAAAGAAAGCAAGTTACATATGTTTCCTAGAATAAAGTATGAAGAAAGTCAGGAAAGTGAGCGAACTGAGGAGAGCGGAGAGCGATTAGGTTTTTCTGAAAGAGTTTAAATTACTACACTTCGTTATATTTTTGTAACTATCTGAATGTTAGAGCTTTTGATGAGTTACGCGATTTTCGCTAACCCCTTGATAATATAGCGTTTGTAAATAAGTCTAATGTCTATTATCTAAAATCTAACGGTCTATTGTAATTACACTCCCCACCTAAAAAACAAACCCTATCTGCAACCCAAGATAATCAGCTACCCTGCCGTGGGCTTTAAGATTAATGCCGGCGGCAAGATGTTCGCTTATTTGATAACGCAGATAGTAATTCTGGAACAAATTGTTTGGCGCCTCACTTGCCTGCATCAAATAAAGTCCGAGCTGTTGTCCAAATCGTAATCGTCCCAATAAAAACTCATTGCCGACTAATGGCGCTATGCTCCATTGATCCATGGCGTTTTCATAAACATTCAGTTGTCTGTATTCCAACATGGCAGCCAAGGTAAAGGCATTAATTCGCCCACCCCCAAAACTCCTATTATAAAATAAGGTGGCAATAGATTGATTATTCGATACGCTGTCTTCCTTTATCGAATACGCTAAGAGCAGTTCCTGCCTCTGTTGCTTTTTAATGGGTTCCAGATCCCTTACTGGGCTTCCATTGTACGTATCTAATGAATATTCAAGTGCAAGGGCTATTAAAGGATAATTGATACCAAGATTAGGTGCTTTAAGTCCACCATTGGAAATGTGCTCAAAGGAAACGCTGGTCTTTACCGCCCATTGATCGTTTAAAAAATGATAGGCACTCAATCCGGCCGATAAGGGAAAGGCAAGCTTTGTGGAGTAAGTGCGATTGAGCGGATTAGAATTCGCATGGTATGGATTGCTCATATAAGCTACTCCCATACCTGCCCTAGCCGAAAACCGCCATGTTCCATGTACTTTTAAAAAAGGTTCGGCATAACCCAGGGCTGTTAATGCATAACCCAGGTCTGGATGTCCAAAATCAACATAGCCCAAACCAAGTGCCCATTTGGGGTAAAACCCGAAGGTGTTTTTCAGTAATTCAGCCTGAAATTAATAGTGTTGAAAATAAGATGGTTATGCCATTAGGATAAAAATATTTTTCCGGCTATCTTTGTTGGAGTAAGAACATAAGGGGGTTTCACCCCCAACTTACTGTAAGTCAGTATGTTGTT
>JAGXIO010000072.1 GCA_024635555.1 Saccharicrinis sp. | reverse complement strand
GCTTCGGCTATTAGCTTACATCCATTGGCAATCAGCGTTTTACAATCTTCTTCATTGAGCTCATTTTGAATGGCGCAAGGAATGGCAATATCTACTTTTTGTTCCCAAGGTTTTTTGCCTGCAAAAAATTCCACGCCAAATTTATCGGCATAAGGTTTAATTACATCCTGATTAGATGCACGGAGCATTAACAGATAATCGATTTTTTCGCCAGAAACACCTTCGGGATCATAAATATAACCATCGGGGCCGGATAGCGTGACCACTTTAGCACCCAACTCCACAGCTTTTATGGCAGCACCCCAGCAAACATTTCCAAAACCCGATAAAGCAATGGTTTTGTCTTTTAACGTATCGCCCTTAAGGCTTAACATTTCGCGCACAAAATAAATGGCTCCAAAACCTGTTGCTTGCGGACGGATTAGGCTACCACCATACTCGCGTCCTTTGCCAGTGAGCACACCTGAAAATTCATTACGCAATTTTTTATATTGTCCAAACAAATATCCTATCTCACGCCCACCAACACCTATGTCGCCAGCCGGAACGTCGGTATTGGCGCCGATATGACGGAACAGCTCACTCATAAAATTTTGGCAAAAACGCATCACTTCGTAATCCGACTTTCCTTTAGGGTTAAAGTCGGAACCTCCTTTACCACCGCCCATTGGCAGACTGGTAAGGCTATTTTTAAAGGTCTGCTCAAAGCCTAAAAATTTAAGTCCACTCAAAGTTACGCTGGGGTGAAAGCGAAGACCTCCCTTATAAGGACCGATAGCACTGTTAAACTCAACCCGATATCCCCGGTTAACCTGAACCTCACCACTATCGTCAACCCAAGGAACCCTAAAAATGATTACCCGCTCAGGTTCTGTCATACGTTCCAGGATCTTGGCTTTTTGGTAATGAGGGTTTTCACAATAAAAATCCCAAACTGTTTCCACTACTTCTTGAACAGCCTGTAAGAACTCATCCTCACCGGGATTCTTCATTTTAACAACATCTATAAACTGCTTTATTTTTGCATCCATGGCAATATGTTTAATTTGTGTTTGTTCTGTACCAAAATTAAATAATTCCATATATCTAAAGCATGACTTTTAACCATTTTTTACATTATACAAAAAAAGAATACAACGGATTGCATATCAAATAATTATAAATAAATTTTCCCTTTTAAAAAAAAGTTACATGATTTGCATCAGAAATTGATCGTAATATAAATAATGGTTTTCTAAACTTGGTGATAACGGACACTTCGCATATTTCTGATTTTTAGTATCAAAATATTACTATTTTTACATTTCTAGGTAATTTTTGAAGCTCACATAAACCACACAAAAGACATGGCACATACGCACGAACACAATGCAGGCCACGGCAAGGCATTTGCCATTGGCATAGGTTTAAATATAGCTTTTGTTGCCATTGAAATATTTTACGGACTGGCGGCCAACTCGTCGGCATTGTTGGCCGATGCAGGGCACAATGCTAGCGATGTGTTAAGTTTGATTTTTGCCTGGGCCGCCATCTGGTTAGCCTCGGTACGACCCAAGGGAAAATATACCTATGGTTTGCGCAAAACCACCATACTTGTGTCCATACTCAACGCCTTGCTGCTTTTTGGGGCTGTTATCGCTATTGGGTGGGATGCCATCGGCCAATTAAAAAACCCGGAGCCTGTTGCAGGCAAGCAAGTTATGATAGTGGCTACCATAGGTTTTGTTATCAACGCAGCCACGGCGCTACTATTTATGAAAGGACAAAAACACGATTTGAACATCAAAGGTGCCTTTCTGCACATGGCCGCCGATGCCGGTGTTTCGCTGGGTGTGGTAGTTGGTGGTTTGTTGATAAGCCTAACCGGAGCGCAATGGATTGACCCGGTAATGAGTTTTCTTATCATTGTGGTGATACTTTGGGGCACCTGGCGATTATTTACTGATTCCATCGACCTGGCACTGGATTCCGTGCCCAACCATATCGACCTTGAAAAAGTGCGCCAATTGATTCTATCGCAAAATGGCGTGAAAAGCATCCACGATTTGCACATATGGGCCATGAGCACCACCCAGGTGGCACTTACCGCCCATCTGATTATGCCCGAGGGGGTAAGTGATGATTTTATATCGACATTGCAACACAAACTCCAACACGAATTCGGAATAGAACATACCACCTTTCAGATTGAAAACAAGAGAATTGAAGATGAGTGCAGAAACAATTGCTGAAAATAATTTGTCGTTCTGCTTATTGCCCTGCCATTGCAAACAATGTAAAGTGAGTAAAGAGGGATGGGAGAAGGATGGAATTTATATTCTTATCTCCGAATGGATAATATATCGGGATTTTGTCGGGAATCCCAAACTTTCAATACCATTAATTTATTTTCAGATAATTCGTAAAACAAGATATAGTCACGTATTATTAAACCTCTAATGTTCTGAACTTTTGTTTTAATCCCAATTTCTGGATTTATTGCAGCTTTTGCTAATTGGTTTTTAAACGCTTTATAAAGCTTTTTAGAATAGTGGTTACTTCTATTTCTATCGGTGAAGTAAGTAAGAATTTTGTGCAGTTGAATTTGAGAACTGTCCGTCCAAACTACTTCTCTTTTAGCCATTCTTCAACTTTTTGATCCATTTCTAATTGAGAAGTATATTTTCCATCATTCCCCTCCTCACTTGCTATTAGAAGCTCCTGTTCAAGCTCATTAGTCAACTCAATATAGGGCTCCTTACTTTTCCTATCCAAAATCAATTTAATAGAATTCAGAAATGTTGCATCTTCAATGCTTGATATCCTATTAATCAACTCTTGTTTTAATTCAATGATACTCATGACGTTTTATTTTTTTTAGTTTCCTCACAACGAAACTAACAGATTACAGATTATAAAGTTACGACATGCACATCGAAAAAGCAAAAACAAGAAGTGAGCAGGTATAATACGTAAGTGTCCCTGCCTACTTCAACCTCCCCAACTCTTCGACCCACGCCACAACAATTTGTAATCATCACTAGGCTATCACCTACCTGCCACAAACCACGCGGCAAAACAATGTAGCCAACAAGCTGTTAATTTACCAAATAGGGCTGCATAAAGTCAATGCTTATCCGTATTTTTACGCACTTAAAGTTCAATTAGTATTTTAAAAAAGCAAAGCAATACAAAGCTAAAGAATGGTTAGCCCCATTCTCAGTTAAAAATAAAAAAAGATGGACGTACAAGCAATCGAAAATATTGAATTGGTATTTCTTAAAAACGAAGACTATGCCGAAGTAAAAAATGCCATGATAGAGGCGTATCCTAATATGCCCGAATCCTATTGGAAGGAAAACCACATCAAATCCTTGATAAAAAAATTTCCGGACGGGCAGGTGGCCATCAAAGTAGATGGGGTACTGGCTGGATGTGCGCTCTCCATCATTGTGGATTATAGTAATTTTGATATCAAACACACTTATAACGAGATAACAGGCAATTACACCTTTAACACCCATACCGACGATGGCGATATTTTGTATGGAATTGATGTTTTTATCCGTCCTAAGTTTCGTGGTCTCCGATTGGGGCGTCGCTTATACGATTACCGAAAAGAACTTTGCGAGCGCCTGAACTTGAAAGGTATTGTTTTTGGCGGCCGCATACCCAACTATCATACGCATTCCGATAAGCTTACGCCACGACAATATATCGACAAAGTTCGCAACAAGGAGATACACGATCCGGTGTTGAACTTTCAGATGTCCAACGATTTTCATCCTTCGCGTATTATGCGTGGCTATTTGGAGGGCGACAAAGACTCTAAGGAATTTGCCGTGTTGCTGAGGTGGTACAATGTGTATTACGAAAAAATATCGATCAAAGCCGCCAAAAACAAAACCATTGTGCGTTTGGGTTTGATACAATGGCAAATGCGTTTGTATAAGGATTTTAACGAGATGATGCAGCAGGTGGAATATTTTGTAGATGCCGTATCGGGTTATCGCTCCGATTTTGCGCTATTCCCGGAGTTTTTTAACGCACCATTGATGTCAGAGTACAACCACCTATCCGAACCTGAAGCCATACGCAGGCTGGCAGAATATACCGAGGAGATTGTCAACCGCTTTTCGGAGCTGGCCATTTCGTACAACATCAACATTATAACCGGCAGCATGCCCGAGGTGGTGCACAATAATCTTTACAACGTAGGCTATCTGTGCAAGCGCGATGGTGGTATAGAACGCTTTGAAAAACTGCATGTAACGCCCGACGAGAAAAAGGTATGGGGCTTGCAAGGCGGCAGTAAAATACAGACCTTTGATACCGACTGCGGAAAGATTGGCATATTGATATGTTACGATGTGGAGTTTCCCGAGCTTGGTCGTCTACTAGCCGACCAAGGGATGAATATATTGTTTGTGCCTTTCCTTACCGACACACAAAACGGTTATTCCAGGGTGCGCCATTGTGCTCAGGCCCGAGCCATAGAAAACGAATGTTACGTAGCCATTGCCGGAAGCGTAGGCAACTTGCCTAAAGTACACAACATGGATATTCAGTATGCCCAATCCGTGGTGTTTACGCCCTGCGATTTTTCATTTCCCACAAATGGCGTTAAGGCCGAAGCCACGCCCAACACCGAGATGATATTAATAGCTGATGTGGATATTGACCTGCTTCGAGAGCTTAACCAAAGCGGCGGCGTAAGGAACTTAAAAGACCGTAGAACCGACATTTATTCGTTGACAAACAAGAATGTAAGTGGGGAGTAGCATTGTGCTCAGATATAGCGTAATTGAGAAATATCTTGTAAATAGGAGTCGGCAGCTTTGCTGTTGACTCTATACCAACCACAAAATACACAAATGAAGCAAATTAAATTTAGTTCATCCATAATGAACCATTCGTTTAATTTGTGTTTAATTTGCCTTGCTTGCTATTGCCTTTTTGAGGCAAGTTTAAAACATTACAGGAGTTGGGTATCTCTCTTATCGCACTTTCTATAAATGTGCCACTCCGACGCAGTTAAAAGTATTTCCCCTCTTAAAATATCTGAAATATTACCAGGCCATAAATTAAAAAACGTGCGTATCTAAAAAGGGACCATAATAAGTACTGTTTAAAGCTATACTTGATTAAACCTGAGGCCATGCTTACCATGGAGTGAGGTATTGGCGAAACAGCACCCATTACCACAAATAATCCACCCCATTTTTTTAGGTTTTTAATGTGGTGGTTTACTTTATTTTCGATATAGTTACGTAGGTACGGCACCATAAATAATCTGTTACCTATAAAATACGAAGCTATACCACCCAAATAGGACATAGTGGCCAAGATAAACAAAAACAGCCAAGGAGCTGCCGACTTTGAAGTCCATGCAATAAATATCTCAGGTGGCACCAAACCCAAAAAAGTTTCTGAAACGAAGAAAAAGGAATATATGGCCTTGGGAGAGTAGTTGGCAACAAAATGATTGAGTAGCACATTAAAATCCAATACAAAATACTCTAATCCTACCAGTATTAAAACAACAGCAAAAATACCAATTCCACCTTTTATAGCAGTATCTTTTAAGAAAGAATAAAATTTGGTAATCTTGTAATATCTATTTAGCAAAACCATTCGTCGATAGGAAAGGGCAATGGTTAAAGGCTGTTTATTTTGCTGCATTCGAATTTTATTGTGCATATATATATCGTAAAAACTATAGGGAAACTCAAATTGGGTAATTTTGTTTGCTCCTTGCATAAAATTTATTTCGGGACAAAAGGTGGCAATAGCAAGGAAGACTTAGGAGTGTACTACAAACCACAGCATATATTTATCCGTATATTAATCCACGGGCGAAGATAAAACAAATGATTGATGTGTAGATTACTGGAAAATGATTTAAGGAACTTTAACAGCAATGCTTTAATTCTTCCAGAAATAAGGAGAAAAGAGCAATACCACGGTAAATATTTCCAAACGGCCCAGAAGCATCAGAAAACTAAGAAACCATTTACCAAAATCGGGTATCTGCGAAAAGGTAGTCGCAGGTCCCACTTGGCCAAGGCCTGGACCTATGTTACCTATACAGGTGGCTACGGCGCCAATAGATGTATCCAAATCGTATCCCATAAACGACATGATAACCGTACTCACCCCAACTATCAGCATATAGATAACGATAAAAGCCAGCACGTTAGCAATTACTGTTGGCGAAACAGATTTAGAGTTGAAACGAACCGGGATGACGGCATTGGGATGTAAGAGCCGTTTTAGTTCGTAGTAGGCATTTTTTAACAGCAGCACTATGCGCACTACCTTTATACCACCCCCGGTAGAGCCGGCACTCCCCCCAATAAACATAAGCATAAACATGATGATACTTAGTGTTGGAAACCAAACCAGGTAATCGGCTGTTGCAAATCCAGTGGTGGTTATTACCGATACCACCTGAAATAAAGCGTCTCTAATAGCCCTTTCCACGTTGGTTACATCGCCCGTTATAAATAACACGGCTGCCACAAAAAGGCTCGCTACAACTACAAAGCCAAAATAATACCGAAACTCCTCGTCGCGGAACAATTTATAAACCCTACCGTGCAACAGGCTGTACGATAAGGTAAAATTGATACCTGCCACAAACATAAACAAGATGATGACATATTGAATGTAGGCCGAATCGTAAAAAGCAATACTGGCCTGCTTGGTTGAATAGCCTCCGGTTGCCATAGTGGTAAAAGAGTGACAAACAGCATCAAACAGCGTCATGCCTCCCACCCAAAGCAGTAAGGTTTCTAAGGCGGTATAAATAACATAGATACCCCATAAGCGCTTGGCTGTGTCGGCAATACGCGGACTCAGCTTTTCGGCCACGGGACCGGGAACCTCGGCTACATAAAGCTGCATTCCACCCACCCCCAAAAAGGGTAATATGGCCAGGGAGAAAACGATGATACCCATACCACCCAACCATTGAATAAGGCTACGCCAGAATAAAATACCGTGGGGTAAAGCTTCAATATCGTCCAGAATAGTTGAGCCGGTAGTTGTAAAACCCGACATGGTTTCGAAGAAAGCATCGGTGAACGAAGGTATGGCACCACTCAAATAAAAGGGCAGCAGGCCAAAAAACGAGAACACCACCCACACCATCGATACAATGATATATCCTTCTCTTTTGCCAATATTTCGTTCGGCCTTGTTGTTGATAGCGCTTAGCACCCCACCTATCAACATACATATTAAAGCCGATACAAATAAGTAGGGTGCATCGTATTCGCCATATATTACAGCCACAAAAGCGGAAAGTAACATAAAGGCTCCCTCAACCACCAAAAGAAGACCCATTATAAGCAGGATCATGCGACCATTTAACATACCAAAAACAACCTATTTTATTGCAACAAATAAAACCGATAAAAAGTTAAGATGCAATTTATTATTTACGCTAACTCACACTTCATTACACAAACATCTTTTCCACTTTACGTATTCCCGATGGCAATGTAAACACCACCACTTTATCGTTGGGCTGTATTTGGGTGTCGCCGGTGGCAATTATGGCGTTACCGTTTCGTATAATGCCGCCTACGTTAACATCTTTGGGCAACTTTAAACGGCTTAACGTACTTTTGGTAATTTTGGAATTAACACTGGCCACCAGCTCCAACACCTCGGCATCAGAAGATATCAAACATTTAACCTCCGATACTCTTGCCTTAACGGTGTATCTATAAATATAACTTGCAGCAATAAGTTTTTTATTAATAAGAGTTCCGATACCTATATTCTCGGCTAAGGCAATATAATCCATATTCTCAACTTCGGCCACCGTTTTCCTTACACCCATTTTTTTTGCCAATTGGCACGCCAATATATTTACCTCCGAATTGGAGGTTACGGCCACAAAAGCATCCATTTTTTTTATACCCTCGTCTTTGAGCAGTTCCAAATTTCGACCGTCGCCACTTATAACAAGGGTATGCTCCAATTGATTGGCCAAACGTATACTCTTTTCGCGGTCTATCTCTATCATCTTAACGTTATAGTGATCGCCTAAGCGCTGAGCCAATTTTTTGCCTATACGGCTACCGCCCAAGATCATCACATTTTTAACGTCAAAATCTTCTTTGCCGGCATCTGCCAACACTTTAGCTGTTCCTTTGGGAGTAGTTAAAATATAAGCCAAGTCGTTATGCATAAAACGTTCGTTGCCATGCGGAATAATGGTTTGGCCATCGCGATTTATGGCTACTGTATTGTACAACTTTACAGGATGTCTTTCGTCCACTTCGGCCATGGTACAATTTATAATAGGTGCATTCTCCCTAATTTTAATGGCATAAAGAATCAGCTTCCCGTCCGAAAATTCTATTTGTTGCCTTATGCCCACTCGTTTTAAGGAGGTGGCTATTTCTTGCGCGGCCAATTGTTCGGGATAAATAAGCTCATCAACCCCCAGCTGCTTAAAAAACATCTTGTTTTCGGGCAAGAGATATTCATAATTGTTGATACGTGCAATGGTAATTTTTGCGCCCAACTTGGTAGCCAATATTGCCGACATCAAACTTAACTCCTCGTAGGGCGGAACGGCGATAAACAAATCACAATCGCCCACGTTGGCCTGTTTTAAATCCTTGATAGACGAAACCGACCCAACAATAGTGAGCAAGTCATAATGAGAATCAATCTGCTTGAGCTTTTCTTCATCGTCATCAATCAATACCACATCATGATTGGCGTGACACATCATTTTAGCAACATGCGTACCTACCTCTCCTGCACCCGCAATAATTATTTTCATCTCAATAAAATTACTTGTTCTTTATTTGTATTTTCTTACAAAGGATTTGGGTCTTTACGGCATTCGAACCTATTTTGTTTCATTGCCTTGTGCGCTGTTCAACACGCTTTCTGCCGATAGGTAATTAAATCACCAATATAATTATTCCTTAAATGTGAAAGAACTCATACCTCTTGATATATTTTTTTATCCTGTACCAAAACCAATTTTGACAATCGCGGCAAATTTATAAGATTAAACCGAAAAGCACCCATTATTCACAATTATTTATCAACACAAATGCGCCGTGCAAAGATACAAAATGTGCGCTTAACTTATGTTGCTGGAGTTGCTTTTGATAATACCTGCTTTGCGAAACAGAAAAGGAAGAGTCAAACACCAACTTTTGTTCTTCTATCTTTGAGAGTAGGGTTTTTATTTGATATGATTTCAGCCGGGAAGTAAGTACAATGATATCCACTTTCTTAAAGAGTAAATCGCCTATATCCGCCTCACCATTTATAAGCAAAACATGATAATAAGGACTTACAATTGGCCAAACCATAGCGGATTCGATAATATGTTGTTGGAACGAACTAAGCTCCTGATTTAAAACGAGGGGCGTAATGGCATAGCTAATTTCTTTGTCGCCCAAGGGCTCGTTAAACCAAAAATTCCCCGTGTTATGAGATGTAAGGCTAACTGCTGTTTGTCCCTTTATTTGATGTACCACCAAAAACTGACGGCGGTATTTGTGATAACTTGATGCGGATATGCTTACCAGACCTACGAACAGAAACAGGAGGGCATAAACTAAATACCGACCTAACTTTAAGTACTGCCACACCACAAAAAACAGCAATACTGCATAAAACAGCACAACTTGAAAAAACGATAATTGCAAACCCACAAAAGTTGCGTTCGGAAGGCTTCCTACCCATTGCACTATTTCAATTAAATAATTTATCATAGCCGATAAAGGTTCTGCAATCAACCGGACAACAATAAAATCAAAAGGCAGCACCACTACGCCTAAGGCACTAATCAGAATAAAAGGTAATATGGGTATGATTAAAAAGTTAGAGATAAGAAACCAAGTAGGAAAATAACCGAATAAGTTGATAGCCAGCGGAGCTGTGCCTATTTGTGCCGCAAGGGATACCGAAAAAAGTGCCCATAAATATTTTGCCCATGGCGAACTAAAATATAGACAGCCATAAATTTTAGGGTAGAAATAAACGATGGATGCCACCGCTAAAAAACTCAACCAAAAGCCTGCATGTAAAGCGGTGTATGGATTGATGATTAAAATTATAAATGCGGTAATGGCCATGGAGTGGTAAATGTTATACCTCTGACTAATCCGTTTTGAGATAACAAAAATACTAAACATCAGCGTTGCCCTAAACACCGAAGGCGACATACCAGCCATGGCTGCATAAAACCATAAGATTAAAAGCACGGCCACCACTTTTACTAGACCAACCTTACCCTTGCCAATAGACCCGAAAGACAGCATCAACATTAAATATACGATACCAACGTGCAGACCCGAAACTGATAATATATGAATGGCACCGGAATTTGAAAAATAGGTTTTGGTTTTATAGTCCAACAAAGATTTATCGCCAAGAACCAAAGCCGATAGAACTCCAAATTGGGCTTCGCCAAGCTTTAGATGCCTAAGTTTTTCATCGGCCTTTTCTCTGGTCAGATAAAAAAAACGGCTCAACGAAAAATTATTTCCTAAGTGTTGGATTAGGTTGGCATTCACATAAAACTGTCCTTTCACATCCTTTCCGCCCATATATTCGGCATACTCAAAAGCAAAAGGGTTGCCAGTAAGCCTAAATTCAGTCAGTTGAGCTTCAAAGGCCAATTTATCACCGGGCAACAAGCCAATGGAGCCACTGTCGTTTCGAACATATAATAAAGCCTTAAAGTAAAATTTACAAACAGTGTCCGCTGGCGAGCAGCTTAAAATAATGCTCTGTTTATCGTCGGTATCTTTAACCACCTGCTTAACCACGGCACTATACACATGGGTATTGTTGAACAAATGGGACTCAAAGATATAATGCGGTCGACTAACCAAACCTAAAGCAAACAGCATTAAGGAGATTGTAACGCCCACCAACCATCGTTGAGAGTATTTTGTGCGCCGCGAATAATATATAAACACCAAACCTAATAAGCATCCCACAAACACCAAAACATAAAGTGGTATAGAAATGACTAAGTAAGCAGATAAGATACGCCCAGCCAGTAACGGAATAAGCAGACGCACAAAAGGGATTGGACTGTAGTTATAGGGTTTCATGCCTAAAGTTTAGTTACCGGAACCAACTAAAGTTAACAAAATCCATATTAAATTGCAATACCAATAGATTGTTAGATCGTTAGATTTTAGATAATACCTGCCTGGCGGCAGTTAGGGACATTAGACATATGTACAAGACACTATAAATTAATTGTTTAATGATCTTGCAGTCTGATTAATCGTATGCTTATCAGCACAAAACAAAATTTAACGAACTATTAAATACCTCAAAAGAAAATGATATATAAATTAATCCTGCTCAAAAAATTCTTTGATGGCACCCAGGTAGTAATTGTCCCAGCCTTCGCATATATCCGCGTAGTCCTCCTCCGGTATGTTGGTATGCACCAGCTCCACCTGACAACGGTTATTTTCCTCAAAAATTTTAATGGTAACAATAGATGGTTCCGCTTGCTCGCCAAAATACCATTGCTGAACTATTTTTTTGTTTTCCTCAAACTCCAGATTCTTGCCCGAGATGTCTCCTTCCCACAGCGAGAACTCCGAACCTGGCTCCGTACTCATCTCGGCCGTATAGCCAGACCAAAGCTGAATGGTGAAAGGATTGGTGAGAGCGGCATAAATATCCTGGGCTTCAGCCTTTATTTTTAAGCGGGTTTTATAGTTTTTGTAGTTCATTGTTTTTGATGGTTTTAATTTAAGTCATGTTGATAGTTGCTAGCTTGGAAATTAGCATTGCGCAAATATAGTATTATTAAATAACGAAATGATTTTCCCGACGCCTCTGGGTACAAGCACGCCGCAGGGTCTCATACGTGCTAATATACCGTTTTGCACAAGATTCTGTAGAGTCGGAAGCCTCGGGATGTTTTCTGGTGGTGCTGTTCAACCCCAATCGGAACTGGATTTTACGGACATGCGTACCCCCGGTGGAGCTTGCGAAACCGGGGGTTATTATAGTTTGGCCTCTCTGGGGCAACGGATGCTTTATTTGCAAACCCTGATAAATTTGAGGTTAGCCCTTGATAATAAATTAAAAAAAGTCGTCTCCGTATTCCGAAGACGACTTTCTAATTATAAAATATAGTTATATTTCCTTGCCAATAGCTACCGAAGATATTAAAATTTAGGCATTGGGATATCGCTTCGCTCTACATCAGCTAATCCATCACTTTATACCCAATTTCCTTTTTAAATCTTTAGATAAGGTGTTCTTATTAATCATGATATTCATGGTTTTTAGCAACACAAAAGGCTCCGAAGCATAAAAATAGCCATCGTAAATATTATTGGTGTCCCACGAGTTTTTCACTTTGTAATAAAAATTACCTTCTTGGTCTTTCGCCATACCCGTGATGTGCATGCCATGGTCGTCGGTAGTCAGGTAATTGTCGAACTGTTCCTGGCGCATTTCCGCAGTTATCAATTTTTCTTTTACGGGTCCGCTGAAACTATACATCATTCTATCTCTTTCGACTTTACTCATGGCTTCCCATTTCTGCCGTTCCGACCCACCCATTTCCTCGATATCGGCATCTGGAACAATGGCAACACCTTTAGAAAAAGAAAAGCCTTTTTCACTCACATCAGATGCCCAGGCAATGGTATGGCCCTGCTCAAGTGTGGTGTGCATAATTTCCTTTAAATCATCAAGGGTTACGTTATAAACTTCGCCCCACACCCAGTTGTCGGGCACTTCAAAAACAAATTTTGAATAATAAGGATGGTGTGTAAATGAGGTTACAATAATATAATCGTCGGCATCTAAACCAGTCACCTCTTTGGTAAACGATTTTGGCGTGTATTCTTTTCCTTCGTAGATAAAGGTTTCGGGATATTCGCCCAAATAAGCATCCAATATTCCGTCAAAACCTTTATGCCAAGCGGGAGATAGCTTTTTATTTTCATTTTCAATAACGCCATCCACATAGGCTTTTAACAAGTTGTCCATTTCGCCATGCACATGATTTGCCTCGCCATATTGCAATCCGTTGTACGCTTGTTCGGGTACAAAACCATAGTTGCGCAGCGTATATAAAACATCCTCGAAGGAACCGCCGCCCCCAAAATTTAAAGACCCATGCAAGCGCACATACTTTACCGCTTTATCTGAATAGCACTTTCGCACCACAAACATTTCGGACAAATCCAAAGCACCTTTACCATTTTTTAAGGCTTCGGACTCTAAAAATGAAAGCCCCGAATAGCTCCAACAAGTACCTGAGCGGTTTTGATTTTTTACCGATGTGGCATCCAAATCATATATCATCTCAAACTTAAAACCCTCGGTATCTTTCTTTTCTTCCTGAGCGTTTACCTGAACCAATCCTAGCAAAGCCACCACAACAACGCTTGCAATTTTTAAACTCTTCATATAAAAACTAATTTTTAAATTTTATGGTATTCCGTTACAACACAAATAAAAAGAATACTAACTACCTTTTTAATTTTATAGAGATGCTAACTTAGATACATTTTACTATATTTGTTTCAAATATAAAAAGTATGGAAATATTTAAAGGCGAGAACATCGTAGATTTTGTAGACCGCTTCAGCAGTGATAAGGTTTGCCAACAGTATTTGCATGAT
>JAGXIO010000071.1 GCA_024635555.1 Saccharicrinis sp. | reverse complement strand
ATTTTGGAGATAAACCAAAAAGATGAAGTAGGCCAACTCGCATTAGCCTTGAATACGATGGTGCTTGCGTTACAAAAAATAGTGGAACAGATTAAAAAAGGTGCACAAAAAATAGCCGATGCCAGTCAGGAATTAAGTAATTCATCTGAACAAATATCCCGTGGCGCCAATGTGCAAGCAAGTTCTATTGAAGAGATTTCGTCAACCATGCAAGAAATAACAGCTAATATTGAGCAGAATACGGAGAATGCAAAAAAAACAGAATCGATTTCGTTAGATGCTACGGAGGGAATTCGACAAATAAGTGTTAGAGCTATAGAAGCAATAGATGTTAATAACAATATTGCCAAAAAGATAACGATTATTAATGATATTGCGATGCAGACCAATATATTGGCATTGAACGCTTCGGTTGAGGCGGCACGTGCAGGTGTGCAAGGAAAAGGGTTTTCTGTAGTTGCATCGGAAGTGAGGAAGCTGGCTGAACAAAGCAAAAAAGCAGCCGATGAGATTGTATCTATGACGAACTTAAGCGTAGATTCCACAACAATAGTTGGTGATGAATTAAACCATACACTTCCTAAAATTGAGCAAACCTCAAAGTTAATTCAAGAAATTAGTGCATCCAGCCTTGAGCAAAATAATGGAGTTGGTCAGGTAAACAATGCAATTTTGCAATTAAACGACATTACACAGCAAAATGCCTCTTCGAGTGAACAATTAGCAGCAGGTGCCGATGAATTGGCCGGACAGGCTAGACAATTAAACGAGGCCATTGCATTTTTTAAAATAGAAAAGCAAAAATAGATAATACCACGGTTGAGTATTATAGTAAAATATCACAAAACACCTGTGGGCGAACTGATAATCGGTTCGTACCATGAACAGCTGTGCCTGTGCGATTGGCGATACCGTAAAATGCGTGCAAACATCGACCAGAGAGTTCAGACTGGTTTAGACTCCGATTATCAGCATGGCGACTCCGAAGTAATTCAAAATACGGTACACCAACTAGAGGAGTACTTTGCCAAGCAACGAACAGCATTTGATATTCCCTTAAAGTTGGTTGGAACCCCATTTCAGCAAAAAGTGTGGCAACAACTTATAAAAATACCTTACGGGAAAACGTGTAGCTACCTTGATTTGTCGATAGCTTTAGGAAACGAAAAAGCCATACGTGCTGTGGCCACCGCCAATGGTGCCAATGCAATATCTATTATTGTGCCCTGCCATAGGGTTATTGGGACTAACGGAAAGTTGGTGGGTTATGCCGGCGGATTGGCCGCTAAAAGCAAATTGCTTAGCCTGGAAGGTGCCAATGCAGGCACAAAACAGCAAAGCTTATTTTGAGGAAGTTTTAAAAATATAGAGGTGAGTAGTTGGCCTAATTTTACTGTAGTATATTATTTAGTAGATACAAGCCTTTAATTACAAAAAAAATAGATTTGGGCTAAAGCCCAATGAGCATACTACAGAATTCCCCAGGATAAATCCTGGGGCTAGTTATCTATATATAAAATCGTTTTTTTTATAACTAGGCACGGCATTTATGCTGTGCACATTTTTTTGAGGAATCGGTTTTAACCGAAACATAAAAATGGGATTATTCCTCCTCGTCCTCTAAACTTTCTGAATCGCCTAAATTAATTGTGGGATATAAAAAATCGTTATAGGGAAACCGAGCCGTGTGTATCTTCCTGACTTCTGCGTAGATGAGCTCTTTAAAGTCGTTTAGGTTGTCCTTATTTTTTGCCGATATAAATACGGTATCCACATCTTTGGCCATCCAACTTTTTTTCAGGTCTTCCAGCGAGTAGTTCTCCTGAACCATGGGGGCCAAGTCGTCGTCGTCTTTTGGCGAATAGGTAAAAGCATCAATTTTATTGAATACCATCACCATCTTCTTTTCGGTTTTGTCCAATTCGCGTAGCGTTTCATTTACAATTTGTATTTGCTGCTCAAAACCTACGTGCGAAATATCTACCACGTGAACCAAAATATCGGCTTCTCTTACCTCATCTAAAGTAGATTTAAAAGAATCAACCAAATGGTGAGGTAGTTTGCGTATAAAACCAACTGTGTCGGCCAACAAAAATGGGAGATTACTGATTACTACCTTTCGCACCGTGGTATCGAGGGTGGCAAAAAGCTTATTTTCGGTTAGTACTGCCGATTTGCTAAGGGTGTTCATTAAGGTTGATTTACCCACGTTGGTATAACCCACCAAAGCCACCCGAACCATCTTACCTCGGTTTTGGCGTTGGGTAGATTTTTGCTTATCTATCTTAATTAAATCCGTTTTGAGCTTGGTTATTTTATCGCGGATAACCCTACGGTCGGTTTCGATTTCCGTTTCGCCAGGACCACGCATTCCAATACCACCCCGTTGGCGCTCAAGGTGAGTCCACATGCGGGTAAGACGCGGCAAAAGATACTGATATTGTGCCAGTTCTACTTGGGTTTTTGCAGCGGCTGATTTGGCGTTCTGGGCAAAAATATCCAGTATCAGATTGGTTCTGTCCAATATCCTTACTTTTAATACTCCTTCGATGTTTCGTAGTTGTGAGGGCGTTAGTTCATCATCAAAAATAACGCAATTGGCTTCGTACACCTTAACACCTTCGAGTACTTCATCCAACTTCCCTTTTCCAACAAATGTTTTATTATCGGCTGAGGGTAAACTTTGGGTAAATCGTTTTACGGGCAGGGCACCGGCAGTTTCGGCCAAAAATGCCAGCTCATCCAGATATTCGTTTAATAGGGCCTCACTTATCCCAGGGGTTCTTAATCCCACCAATATCACTTTCTCCAGCTCTTTATCTGTAATTGTATAATCTGTCATTCAGTTATTTTAAAAAACATATAAAGATATATATTTTTTGGGCTTACAAAAACTAGTTGGATTTAAATATCAATCTTGCTTTTTAAGTAAGGGGAATATACGAGGTCGTTTGCACCAGTGCGAGAATACACTTAGTGCCTATGCGGAGTCATGCGCCATGTTCCTAAGCAAATTGAATAGACTACTTTGGACTCAGAACGTACTAATTGATTGAACTAGGACTAAAAGTAACTTGTGCGGTAGCGTTTTCCTGAATGTACAAGCCTGTAAGGTTATCGCCACCAAATATATAAAATAAATTTTTGGTGTCTCCATTTGCATAATCGATTTTTTCGTGATTACCAAAGTGGTACTTGGTATATTGCAGTGTATCGTTGTTACCTTTGCGGTTCATGAATTTTGCAATAGTCTTGAGACCTGATGTTTTTGTCATGTTACGACCTAAATAGTAATCCATTTTTAAAAAACAGTTCAACAAATAGGCACCCATCATTTTATCCCTTATCATTTTCTATATCTTTGCCTATCAATTAAAACAATATAGGTGCAAAATTATCTGGAGCAATTAAATAAAGCACAGCAGCAAGCCGTCGTGTCAACCGAAGGGGCGTCATTGGTTATTGCAGGGGCAGGATCGGGCAAAACACGGGTGTTAACTTTTAGGATTGCTCATCTTCTTATGCAAGGTGTTCCGCCACATCGCATTTTGGCCCTAACATTTACCAATAAAGCAGCCAAAGAGATGAAACAACGTATTGCCACCATGGTTGGTAACGATGTGGCTCAGAAACTTTGGATGGGTACTTTTCACTCCGTATTTGCACGCATCCTACGCAGTGAGGCCGATAAGTTGCGCTATCCGTCATCTTTCACTATTTACGATTCTGCCGATTCAAAAAGCCTTATTAAGTCTATTATTTCGCAAATGAAGTTGAACGATAAGGAATACAAGCCCGGTCAGGTACTGGGGCGGATATCATCGGCCAAAAACGATTTGGTAACTCCTGCAGCCTATGCCCGCGATCAGCACCGTATGATGGAAGATCAGACATCGCGCAAGGGCATGATTCATGAAATTTATACCCGTTACATGCGTCAATGCTATAAATTTGGCGCCATGGATTTCGACGATTTATTGCTCAATACCAATATCCTGTTTCGCGACCATCCCGAAGTGCTGCAAAAATACCAAAATTGGATTCAATATATTTTGGTTGATGAGTATCAGGATACCAATTACTCGCAATATATTATCATTAAAAAACTGGCCGAAAAGCATGGCAATATTTGCGTGGTGGGCGACGATGCTCAGAGTATTTATAGTTTTAGAGGTGCTAAAATCGAAAACATCTTAAATTTTAGGAACGATTACCCCGATTACAAATTATTTAAGTTGGAGCAAAATTATCGTTCTACTCAAAATATTGTAAATGCCGCCAACAGTATTATTTCCAATAACACTAGGCAGATTAAAAAGTCTGTTTTTTCAGAAAAAGATACGGGCGACCGGATAAAAATACACAATGCCTATTCCGATATCGAAGAGGGCTACATCGTTATTAAAGATATTAAGGATAAAAAACTGCGGCAAAATTACGACTATCAGGATTTTGCCATTTTGTATCGTACCAACGCCCAATCGCGTATTTTTGAGGAAGCCCTACGACGAAGCAACATGCCTTATAAAATATATGGTGGTTTAAGCTTTTATCAGCGTAAGGAAATTAAGGATTTATTGGCTTATTGCCGGGTTACTGTAAATCCTGCCGACCAGGAAGCGCTAAAACGCATTATCAATTATCCCACACGGGGAATCGGAAAAACTACCCTCGATAAAATTGAGGAAGCAGCCAATGTCTCGGGTAAAGGGATGTGGGAAGTGCTGATATCCGTAGAAGATACTGCACGCGTGGTTAACGCCGGAACACAGCGTAAGCTGCAATCATTTGTAGGTTTGATAAACGGTTTTGCTGCAAGTAAAAAGCAGCAGACTGCCTACGATTTGGTGATGGAAATAGCCACACAAAGTGGCATGATGAAAGATTTATACCACGATAGAACACCCGAAGCAGTTGCTCGTCAGGAAAATATTCAGGAATTATTGAACGGTATTCAGGAGTTTACCAACAACCAATTGGAGCAAGGTGGCGAAAATGGTCTGATTAACTTTCTCGAAGAAGTATCGCTGCTCACCGATCAGGATAACGAATCGGAAGACGACATCAATAAGGTGACATTGATGACCATCCATTCGAGTAAAGGATTAGAGTTTAAAAATGTATATATAGTTGGTGTTGAGGAAGGTCTGTTTCCTTCGTCGATGACCTTTGAAAGTCAACAAGGCGTAGAAGAGGAACGTAGATTATTTTATGTGGCCGTTACCAGAGCCGAGGATAATGCAACGATCTCCTTTGCACGCACACGTTATAAATATGGCGAATCGGCTTCTTGTCGACCAAGTAGATTTATTGGTGAAATTAATGAGGATTTTGTTGAGTTTGCTGAAGATCAGATAAAAATTGCCGAGAAACCCGGTAGGTTTGCCTCAAAACAAACGGAGCGTCGTGCGTTTTCGAATGTGCAGGCTAACCAAAAACCAGGTTATAACTTTAAAAAAGTAGAGAATAGTCCAGAGGTTTCCAGACCTACCCCATTTCCAGAAGGAGCCCACGGTAACCTTAAACCCGGATTAATCGTAGAACATATTCGGTTTGGTAGAGGCACTATAATAAGCATCGATGGTGAGATGCCCAATGCAAAGGCCACTGTAAATTTTGAAAATACAGGTTTAAAACAATTGCTTTTAAAATTTGCCAAACTTAAAATTTTGGGTTAAGTTTGCAAAATAGTACATCATGCACATCACATGTTTACTTCACCAATCACTATTTACACTCCAAAAATCCAATTAATTTTATTTTAAAAGTACATTCTTTTAGGTAGCAAGGATTTTATCATTACTTCAAACAACATTGATTTTAGAAGACATTTTCATTGAGTATGGATTATAATTCAAAAAGGAATAAGATGCGTCTGCCCGAATACGGCCGACATATTCAAACAATGGTTGACTACTGTGTTTCCATTGAAGATAAAACCGAAAGGACACGTTGTGCCCATTCCATCATTGGTAACATGGGAAATATGTTTCCCCACTTACGCGATGTAAACGATTTTAAGCACAAGCTATGGGATCACTTGGCCATCATGTCTGATTTTAAATTGGATATTGAAACACCATTTGAGCTTCCCGAGCTAAAAACATTGAATGAAAGACCTACAAAACTAGCTTACAATAACCATCGTATTAGATACCGTCATTACGGCCGCACTATCGAAAAAATTATCGACAAAGCTGCTGAAATGGAAGAGGGCGATTTAAAACAGCATCTTATTTTGCTGATTGCCAATAATATGAAAAAGTCGTTACTCACTTGGAACAACGACTTCCCGGGCGACGAAAGAGTTTTTTCTGACATGAGGGAAATGTCGGGTAATAAGCTGGTAATACCGGAAAATCTAAAAATACCAGAGCAAAGAGAAAGCAACGGCATAAGCAATACAAACCCAACGCCAGCAAGTAACTACAGCCAAAATAGGAACAAGAAAAAACGTACCTTTAAGCGTCACGACGAGCAAAAAAACTAAACCTTTACCGCTTACACTCATCCATAATGAATTCTTTCGAAATTGAAGGGGGGCATAGGCTCTACGGTGAGATTACACCTCAAGGAGCTAAGAACGAAGCACTTCAAGTTATTTGCGCCACCCTGCTCACAACCCAAGAAGTCGAAATAAGCAATATTCCTGATATTGTAGATGTAAATAATCTTATCGACTTGCTGAGGCATATCGGTGTGCAAATAAACAAGAAAAGTGGTAACACCTATACGTTTAAAGCGCACAATATAGATCTTGACTATCTTCAAAGCAAAGAGTTTAGGAGTAAGGCATCGTCACTTCGCGGTTCTATTATGATTATGGGACCGCTATTGGCTCGTTACGGAAAGGCTTATTTTCCTAAGCCTGGTGGCGATAAGATAGGGCGTAGGAGATTAGATACGCACTTTGTGGGCTTTGAAAAGTTGGGTGCGCGTTTTCATTACAATGCCAACGAAATTTTTTATAGCCTCGAAACCGATGGACTCAAAGGAGCTTATATGCTTTTGGACGAGGCCTCGGTAACAGGTACCGCCAATATTATACTGGCCGCTGTACTTGCACAGGGAAAAACTACCATTTACAATGCTGCCTGCGAACCTTACCTTCAACAACTTTGTAAAATGCTGGTGAGCATGGGAGCACAAATATCTGGCATAGGCTCAAATTTATTGTCCATCGATGGTGTTAAAAGCCTCGCGGGTTGCCAACATCGTTTATTGCCCGATATGATTGAGATTGGTAGTTTTATTGGTATGGCTGCCATGACCGGCTCCGAAATAACCATCAAGGACACAGCCTACGATCAGCTTGGAGTTATCCCACAGGCATTTGCCAAAATGGGTGTTAAAATGGAGCGGAGGGGAGATGACATCTTTATTCCGGAACAAAATGAATATGAAATAGAGACATTTATTGATGGCTCTATCATGACCATTGCCGATGCCCCTTGGCCAGGACTCACCCCCGATTTACTTAGCGTTATACTGGTTTTAGCCACGCAGGCCAAAGGAAGCGTGCTCATCCATCAAAAAATGTTCGAGAGCCGTCTGTTCTTCGTCGATAAACTAATCGACATGGGGGCGCGTATAATACTTTGCGATCCGCACAGAGCTACCGTTATTGGATTAAACAAGGAAACACCGCTTAGGGGAGCCACTTTAACTTCGCCGGATATTCGTGCCGGGGTGGCATTGTTAATTGCAGCTCTCTCTGCCAAAGGGAAAAGTACCATCCAAAACATAAATCAAATAGATAGAGGATACCAAAATATCGATGTGCGACTGCAAAAATTGGGTGCCAAAATAAAAAGGGTTTAAACAATAGCTTAGTTATTATTAACAATGTTTAACTAAGCCACTTTGCTGGAGGATAGGTAAATATGGATTTAAGACCAGAAGCTCTGATGCATAAACGATTAGAAAGGTAAGTCAAGTACGAACCTTGTTAACATAATAATGAAAAACCCGAAAGATACATTCTTTCATTCTCATTTCCAAACATTATTTTTTGGTAGTTGTTGTTATTCAACATACTTTTGCCAAGAGTTTTAATGGCTTTAGTCATGAAAACAATTGTGTTAATCTAAATTAAGATTAACCGCACTGTAAAAATTATAACCTTTGCAGTGTTAGTATTAACTAAAACTATAATGTATGAGAAAGCTAAAACTATTATTAATAGTTGTTTTAGTAGCAACAGGTTTTTTATCATTCATCAACGGAATACCCGAGCCAAAAGTAGGTTTGAGCCTTGGAGATAAAGTGCCTGAATTACAAACTACCTTGTTAAATGGCGATGATTTTGATTTAGAATCGCTACAGGGAAAAATGGTTTTATTAGATTTTTGGGCATCGTACGACGGAGAATCTCGTATGGAAAATCAGCAGAAAATGATGCTGCAAAAGAAATTTGCAAACAGTAAATTTTATAAAGGCGAAGGATTTGTAGTAGTATCAATATCACTTGATAGATTTAAATCGCCATTAAACAATGCAATTAGGGAAGATGGACTTATTAACGCGCTGCATATTTGCGACTTCAAAGGTTCCGAATCGTCTATCTCCAAAAAATTCCAGGTTAATAAGCCTATTAACTATCTTATTGATGGCGACGGTCGTGTAGTGGCTTGTAGCTCAAGTATCGACAAAGTGACTGAGTCACTTGAATACTTATCCAGAAATTAATCTCCCATTATTATTGGCTTTTTAAAAATTGTAAACAAGTTCCTTTGTATGCAAAATTGATATAGTTCAATTTTTAATACGATATTACACAAGCAAAAGGGGCAAGATTATTGTTTGTAATTTGGTAATGCACATTGTTTCGTTTCGAACATTTGTATTAATTTTACGTTTTTAAAATAGGTTAAGTAAAAAAATAAATATGATGAGGATTAAATTAAAATTGTTTCTCTTCCTGGTGGTAGTCCTAAGCATTGGTTCTGTATCCGCTGCAAATAACGAAAAGGTTAAAACCGGACTGGAAATCGGTAATAAAGCACCCGAAATTAAGTTAATGTCACCGGAAGGCAAAGTGATAGCGCTTAGTTCGTTAAAAGGAAAAATGGTGCTTATTGATTTTTGGGCTTCTTGGTGTGGTCCTTGTCGTCGCGAAAATCCGAGTGTAGTGCAAGCATATCAAAGTTATAAAGATAAAAATTTTGAAAATGCCAAAGGATTTACGATTTACAGCGTATCGCTTGATAAAAGTAAAGACAAATGGATTAGTGCAATTGAGGAAGACAAACTCTCATGGTCGTACCATGTTAGCGATTTGTTGGGATGGAATTCAATAGCTGCGCAAGCCTATGGTGTTAGGGGTATCCCCGATAACTTTTTAATAGATGGCGACGGAATTATAGTAGCCAAGAGATTACGAGGCCCCTATCTGGACGCAGCGCTAAAGCAATTGGCAAAATAAGATACTGATACCACTTGTGTCCGTGTTTTTAATACACTTGCAAGGGTATAAAAATGACCACTCACAATGGCAGTGCATCTGATGTGCTGCCATTGTTAGTTTACAGATGTGACAGGATAGAAGGAGAGCCAGCAAAAGGCTGTCAATTTGTCCCATACAACAGCCTTGGCAAATTGTTTGTAAGGATAATGGAGTTGAATAAAATAAAATAAAAAAACAAAATATATAATGGCAAGTAAAAAGTCAAAACGAAAACATGAAGGGGAAGTACTCGATGAAAAGATGACTTCCAACCAAAGCGAAGATAGCATAGATCAAATAGAAGAATCGGAAGAGAATCAGGAAGATAGCGAAGTGTGTTGCGATGATACAGTAGAAGGGAAGATGGAAGAACTTGTGTTAAAGGTTTCTGAACTCAACGATAAATATTTGCGTTTGTCTGCGGAGTATGATAATTATCGAAAGCGAACCTTAAAGGAACGTATGGAATTAATAAAAAGTGCCGGCGAAGGAACGCTCAAAGCGCTGTTACCTGTAGTTGATGATTTTGACAGAGCTTTGGCGCACATAAATGATGCCTCCGATTTGAAGGCTGTAAAAGAGGGTATAGACTTGATCTATATTAAATTTCAGGAGTTCCTTAAGCGCAATGGTGTGGTTGAGATTGAAGCAAAGAATATGGATTTCGATACTGATCTTCACGAAGCGATTACAAATATTCCTGCACCATCCGATAACATGAAAGGCAAAGTGGTGGATTGTATCGAAAAGGGTTATATGCTGAACGATAAAATCATACGTTTTGCAAAAGTTGTAGTGGGAGAATAATTAAGTACGCGAGATACATATTATGTCAAAAAGAGATTATTACGAAGTTTTAGAGGTGTCAAAAGAGGCCTCCACCGAGGAAATTAAAAAAGCCTATCGGAAAAAGGCCATGCAATTTCACCCGGACAAAAATCCAGGTGATAAGGGAGCTGAAGAAAAATTTAAAGAAGCCGCAGAAGCGTATGAAATACTTAGTAATGCACAGAAAAAATCGCGCTACGACCAATATGGTCATGCCGGTGTAGGTGGTGCATCCGGTGGTGGTTTCGGTGGTGGCGGAATGTCAATGGACGACATATTTTCGCACTTTGGCGATATTTTTGGCGGCGGCGGAAGTGGCAACTTCGGTGGGTTTAGTGGCTTTGGAGGTTTTGGTGGCGGAAGTCGTCAACGTGTAAGCAAAGGTTCAAATCTGCGTGTAAAAGTTACGCTCACCCTCGATGAGATATTGAAAGGCGTTGAAAAAAAGATTAAAGTAAAAAAATATGTTCCCTGTAAACATTGCAGCGGTTCGGGCGCCGATGGAGGAGCTTCACACAGTACTTGTTCCACATGCCATGGCTCTGGTCAGGTAACCCGTATTTCCAATACCATTTTAGGTCAGATGCAAACCGCATCAACCTGCCCAACCTGTGGCGGTGAAGGTAAAATAATTACCAACAAGTGTAAATACTGTGCTGGTGAAGGTATTGAAAAAGAAGAGGAGGTAATTTCCATCAATATACCCGCCGGAGTTGAAGAAGGAATGCAGCTCTCAGTTTCCGGTAAAGGTAATGCCGCACGTAGAGGCGGTATAAACGGAGATTTGCTGGTATTGATACATGAGGCCGAGCACGATGAATTGGTGAGAGACGGAAGAGACTTGTTATATAATATGTATGTAAGCATACCGCAAGCAACGCTCGGAGCGCCTGTGGAAATACCAACCCTCGAAGGACGCGTAAAAGTTAAAATTGAAGCAGGAACACAACCAGGAAAGGTGTTAAGACTTAGAGGTAAAGGTTTACCCGAGGTAAACAGTTATGGAAGAGGCGACCTTTTGGTAAAGATAAACGTTTGGATACCTAAAGATTTATCCAAGGAGGAGAAAAAGACCATGGAAAAATTGGCCGAGTCGGACACCTTTAAACCTGACCTTTCGACTCAAGATAAAAACTTTTTTAGCAAAGTGAAGGATATGTTTTAGCCTATTATCTATATGTCATATATTAAAAAAGCCCATTTGCTCTGCAAACGGGCTTTTTTACATTTCTATTTAAAGCTGAATATATTGCCGTTGGCTTTAGCCAACAGAAGATAGAGGTATTGTGAATGGCTTTAGCCACATTTAGCCTGTTTAGTTTGACACAAACAAATGTGGCTAAAGCCAGCAAATGCAAATCATTGCCGTTGGCTGAAGCCAACGGCAATAAAACAAAATCCATTGTACTAAATCTAATATTCTTACCCTATTCTATATTTCAGATAACATCTCTAGAAACTGTGAGCCGACGTCGCAGGATAAAAACTTTTTCAGTAAAGTGAAAGATATGTTTTAGTACAATTCATTATAATTAATAGCATAAAAAGCCCATTTGCTCTGCAAACGGGCTTTTTAGCGTTTCTATTTAAAGCTGAATATATTGCCGTTGGCTTTAGCCAACGGAAGATAGAGGTATTGTGAATGGCTTTAGCCACATTTAGCCTGTTTAGTTTGACACAAATAAATGTGGCTAAAGCCAGCAAATGCAAATTATTGCCGTTGGCTGAAGCCAACGGCAATAAAACAAAATCCATTGTACTAAATCTAATACTCTTACCCTTTTCTATATTTCGGATAAAATATCTAAAAACTGACATACCGCTTCATAACATTTATTCGAATTGAGAGTCTCCGGCTATCGGCTATTCGTAATCTGTAGCAAAGCGATATCCCGCCTGCAAAAAATTTAATTGGGCGGGAAACCATTCGCCACCCGCTATACAACTTTCAGCTCCTTACCAACTTTTGTAAAGGCAGCAATAGCTCTGTCGAGATGTTCTTTTGTGTGTGCGGCAGAAATTTGAATACGGATACGCGCTTGTCCTTTTGGCACTACGGGATAATAAAAACCAATTACATAAATTCCCTCCCCCAAAAGCTTGTTGGCAAACTCCTGCGATAGCTTTGCATCATAAAGCATCAAAGCCACAATGGCTGAGTTGGTAGGTTTAATATCGAAACCAGCTGCCTTTATTTTTCCCTTAAAATAGGCCGCATTTTCTACCACCCTGTCGCGGTATTCTGTCGATTCACTTAGCATGTCAAACACTTCGCACGAAGCACCTACAATGGCGGGAGCAAGAGAGTTAGAGAACAAATAGGGTCGTGAGCGTTGACGCAGCATATCAATAATTTCTTTTTTTCCGGTTGTAAAACCACCCAAGGCACCTCCCAATGCCTTGCCCAGCGTACTGGTTATAATATCTACTTTGCCCATCACCTCATGGTATTCGTGGGTTCCGCGACCTGTTTTTCCAATAAAACCTGAGGCATGACTATCGTCAACCATCACCAAGCTATTATATTTTTCGGCCAAGGTGCAGATATCCTTTAGTTTAGCGATATCACCGTCCATCGAAAAAACACCATCTGTAACAATGATACGGTAACGTTGCTCCTGGGATTTTTTGAGCTGATCTTCCAGATCTTCCATGTTGGCATGTTTGTATCTGTAACGCGACGCTTTGCACAAACGCACGCCATCAATTATAGAAGCGTGGTTCAGCTCATCCGAAATAATGGCATCCTCCTCTGTAAATAAAGGTTCAAAAACCCCACCGTTGGCATCGAAACAAGCTGCGTATAAAATGGTATCTTCCGTACCCATAAACTTGGCAATTTTTTTCTCCAGCGTTTTGTGTATATCCTGTGTTCCACAAATAAAACGTACCGACGACATACCGTAACCATGCGTGTTCATTGTATCCTGTGCTGCTTTAACCACCCGCGGATGCGACGAAAGGCCCAAGTAATTATTGGCACAAAAGTTCAGCACTTCTTGTCCTGAGCTCACCTTAATAGCGGCATCCTGCGCTGTGATGATAATTCTTTCGTTTTTATATAAACCCAACTCTTTTATTTGCTCAAGTTCGGTTGCTAAATGGTTTTTAAAATCTCCGTACATAATTTCAGAATTAAATTTCAGGTAAATTTAAGAAGCAATAGTGACAAATAAAATGATTTCTGTCTGTATCGTCTTTTCAAAATAGCTGAGAGAGTCCATTATGCAATAAAAACCAAGAAATGCTGTTATTATTCTTACGTTGTTGGTTACATTTGTGGCGCAACGCAAATAATTGATAAACAGAAAAGCTTGTGATAAGAATGGTTTTGGATACAATACTTAAAGTTAAACTTAGGTTAAAGGGTCTCTGTATTTTTGCAGGGCTCTTTGTAAGCCTTAGTTTTGGTGTGGCTCAGGATAGATTAGAGTTAGGAGGCTATGTCGGTACCTCATATTATATGGGCGATCTTAATCCGCAACAACAATTCTATCAGCCCTCATTGGCTGTGGGCGGATTAGGCCGGTACGTGTTGACGGATAGATTCGCGATAAAAGGAACGGTGGGTATAGCTGGCATAAAAGGAAGTTATCCGAATAGCAAGATGCGGTTTCCGCAAGGTGATGCGCCGTATAGTTTTAATAGAAAAATGGCCGACGCAACACTGCAAATGGAGTTTAATTTTGCATCGTACGACCATGCCTTTGTAAGTAGTACTAATTTTACACCGTACCTTACTTTGGGCTTGGGAACTACAGTTTACAAAAGATTTCCGACAGAAGTTGGAAAAAACTCTGAACAAACGGTTTTTATATTATCTTTGCCGTTCGGCATAGGTGCCAAGTATAAAATTAACAAGTGGATAAGGGTTGGGGCAGAGTGGAGTTTTAGAAAAACTTTTGTGGATGATTTGGATGTGGTAGGCTTTAATTTACCTATTAACCCAGAGGATCCTTATGGATTTAACAACGAAGGTAATATCCACAACAACGACTTGTACTCGGTGGTCAGTGTGCATGTTACATTTAGTTTGCTTAGACGAAAAACGGAATGTAAATCAGGATTTTAAAAAAAAAGGCAAATAAAAAAATATGTCAGTAAAGGATAAACTGATAAAAGACAGATTGCCCAAACACGTGGCTATTATAATGGATGGCAACGGCAGATGGGCAAAAATTAGGGGTAACTCGCGGGTTTTTGGACACAAGAACGGCATTAAAGCCGTGCGTGCTGTAACAGAAGCTGCCGCAGAATTGAATATAGCGTATGTTACCTTGTATGCCTTTTCAACTGAAAACTGGAACAGACCAAAGCTTGAGATTGATGCCTTAATGGCCTTGTTGGTCGCTACCATTAGTTCTGAAACAAAAACATTGATGAAGAACAACGTGAGGCTTGGGGTGATAGGTTGCGTTACTACTTTGCCAAAGGATGTGCGCAATAAGCTGATGGAGAGCATAGAAAAAACATCAAAAAATACCGGACTCACGTTATACTTGGCATTGAGCTATAGCTCGCGCTGGGAAATTACGGATGCCGTACGAAAAATTGCTGTTAAAGTACAAAATAACGAACTAAAGCCCGAAGATATCGATGCCGAGGTAATATCTAATAACTTAACAACTGCTAACGTTCCGGATCCCGAATTGATGATCAGAACAAGTGGCGAGCTGCGCATAAGCAACTTTTTGCTTTGGCAGTTGGCTTATGCCGAACTGTATTTTTGCGATACCCTATGGCCCGATTTCGAGAAAGAGGATTTTTACGAAGCA
The DNA here is from genome assembly GCA_024635555.1 of Saccharicrinis sp. Classification (GTDB taxonomy): domain Bacteria; phylum Bacteroidota; class Bacteroidia; order Bacteroidales; family Marinilabiliaceae; genus Saccharicrinis. Next base: position 23,645 of record JAGXIO010000071.1, on the reverse strand, counting down.
CTGTTGGATTATCAAAACAGAGAGAGGCGATTTGGCAAAACAAGTGACCAGTTAACAAATTAAAAAAATTTAGATTCAATCATAATGCTGAAACATTTTACTCTTTCCCTCATCATTCTCATCATATCCCCTTCAATAAATTTTGCGTATAGTCAAGAGAGTGTGCCTGTAATTAGTTATTCGGGTACGCCCCGCAAATACGAAATAGCCGACATTGAAGTAACAGGTATACAAAACTACGACCCAAAAATATTGGTTAACCTCTCGGGGTTGATGATAGGACAAAAATTAAATGTTCCCGGCGAAGAAATATCAGAGGCTATTCGTAAATATTGGCAGCACGGACTTTTTTCAAATGTTAGAATAAAAGCTTCAAAAATAGAGGGCGGTAAAGTGTGGCTCGAAATTGAACTGCAAGAACGTCCCCGTTTATCGGAGATAAATTATTATGGACTTAAAAAATCGGAAATAGAAACCATATCCGAAAAAGTGGCCATGATGAAGGGAAGCCAGGTTACTCCCTACCTGATAACCCGAAGCGAAAAATACATTACCGATTACTTTGTAGGTAAAGGATTTTATAATACGGAGGTTCGTGTGGTGCAAAAGGACGATACCACCAAGGCCAATAATGTTTATTTGGATATTACGGTAGATAAAAAAGAAAAAGTTAAGGTTAAGAATCTCGATTTTACGGGCAATACGGTGTTTACGGACGGAAAGCTTAACCGTATTATGAAAAAAACCAATGAAAAAGGTAAAATCTTAAACTTCTTCCGTACCAAAAAATTTATCAACGAAACCTATAAGGAAGACCTGATTGCTGTAATCGACAAATACAACGAATTTGGTTATCGCGATATGGTTATCGATTACGATTCCATCACCCGCAACGACGACAATACCGTTAACATTAAAATTAACATTGAGGAAGGCCGTAAATATTATTTAGGAAATATAACCTGGATAGGAAACAGTATTTATCCCGGAGAATATTTGGGAGCGGTATTGCGCCTTAAAAAAGGGGATGTTTTTAACCAGAAGTTAATGGATGAACGCCTTACTATGGACGATGACGCCGTGCATAATCTCTATATGAACAATGGTTATCTGTTTTCGAATATACAGCCCGTTGAGGTCAATGTGTATGGTGATACCATCGATTTAGAAATGCGTATTTACGAAGGCAAGCAGGCCACCATCAACAACATAGTTATTAACGGTAACACCAAAACGCACGAGCATGTTGTTAGGCGTGAGATACGCACCAAGCCGGGGCAGTTGTTCAGTAAACAAGAGTTAATACGGACCATTCGTGAGTTATCACAGTTGGGCCACTTTAACCCAGAAAACATTCAGCCCGATGTACAGCCTAATCCCGAGGACGGAACGGTAGACTTAGTTTATAATCTGGAGGAAAAAGCCAATGACCAAATTGAACTCTCGGGCGGATGGGGTGCCGGTATGTTTGTAGGCTCGCTGGGACTTAAATTCTCTAACTTTTCCGTACGAAACATATTTAATAAAGAGGCTTGGCGACCTTTGCCAACAGGTGATGGACAAACGCTTTCGCTACGTGCGCAGACCAACGGTGCATTTTATCAATCCTACAGCTTTTCGTTTACCGAGCCTTGGCTCGGCGGTAAACGTCCTAATTCCTTAACCGTTTCGGCATATCGCTCTATTCAATCTGGGGTGTCTGATAGTTATAGGAATAATTTTTATAGCGGGTATGGTAGCTATGGTGGTGGATATGGTGGTGGTTACAACAACTATAATCCGAACGCGCAGTACGATGCTTCCCAAATAGACCAGCATATGAAAATATCCGGTTTATCTGTTGGTTTTGGTAAGCGACTGACCTGGCCCGATGACTGGTTTAGTATTTATGCGGAGATGAGTTACCAGCATTACGACCTTAAGGATTGGCGTTATTTTATCATGCAAAATGGGGTGTCACAAAATCTACATTTTAAATTGATGTTATCACGTAATTCCATTGATAATCCCTTATACACTCGAAGAGGCTCTAACTTTTCTATCGGTGTAGAATTTACTCCACCATATTCGGCATGGATAGATAAGGATTACAAAGGGCTCTTTGACCTTACCGTTAATGGTGATGAAGAAACAAGCAGGCAAGCCCAGGAGCAATTGTACGATTTAATTGAATACCACAAGTGGACTACGCAAGGCTCAATTTTTACACCTCTTGATAGAGCAGATAAGCTGGTATTAATGGGTAAATTCGAAATGGGATTTTTGGGATATTATAACGAAAATGTACGTTCTCCCTACGAGAAATTTATGTTGGGTGGCGATGGAATGTCGGGTTATAGTATGTACGGTAGCCAAACCGTTGGCTTACGAGGTTACGAAAATTCATCCTTAACTCCCCGTAACCAATACGGAAGTTACGATGGTAATATGTACAACAAGTTAACCATGGAGCTACGTTATCCATTAACGCTGCAACCTTCGGCACAGGTTTATATGCTTACATTTTTAGAGGCGGGTAACGCCTGGAGCGAATTTCAGAATTACAGTCCTTTCGATTTAAAACGTTCGGCAGGTGTGGGTGTACGTATATTCCTACCTATATTTGGATTAATGGGTATCGATTGGGGATATGGATTCGACAGTGATGTAGTTAACCCGAATAAGGCAAGCGGAAGCCAGTTCCATTTTGTAATTGGACAACAGTTTTAATACATAAGTAGCTTTAATTAAAAGACTTAATAAAGTGGTTTGATTTTTGATATAACTGGCTAAATTTATTGTTTAACCAAAATTTGATAAAATGAAGAAGATACTTTTTATTGCGATATTAGTAGCATTTGGCATGGGTTTGAAAGCCCAAAAGTATGCATTTGTGGATACGGAGTATATCTTAAAAAACATACCGGCGTTTGAAGCTGCCAACGATCAATTAAACCAATCCTCTGCAAAATGGCAAAAGGAAATTGAGGCCGTTTATGCCGAGGTAGAAACCTTGTACCAAAACTACCAAACCGAAAGTGTATTTTTGTCGAACGAGATGAAAGTGAAAAAGGAAGAGGAAATTGTGGCCAAAGAAAAAGCAGCACGCCAGTTACAAGCCAAATATTTTGGAGCAGAAGGCGAGTTGAGCAAAAAACGTGAGGCACTCATCAAACCTATTCAAGACGATGTTTTTAACGCCATACGCGAATTGGCCGACGACCAAAGCTATGCCGCCATATTTGATAAGGCCTCGGCAGGAGTAGTTTTATTTTCCGATCCAAAATTCGATATTAGCGATGATATTTTAGAAAAAATGGGATACAAAAAATAGATTAACATTTAATTTATGAGACTTACAAAACTATTATTTGTTGGATTAGCTCTAATGGCCACTACATGGTTACCAGCACAATCCAACCTTAAATTCGGACATGTAAATACGCAAGCTATATTAGCTGCCATGCCCGAGTTAAAAACTATAGACGAGCAATTGCAAAGCGAGTACACAACTTTAGAGGCGCAGCTCACCGATATGCAGGAAGATTTGCAAGGCAGGCAAAAAGAATATTTGACTAAGTTGCAGGCCGGCACAATGACGCAATTGGAAAGATCCGAACTGGAAACACAACTGCAAGAAGGTCAAGCCAAAGTGCAGGGTTTCTTTGAGCAATCGCAGGAATCGTTGCAGCAAAGGGAACAAACCTTAAAACGACCTTTGTTTGATAAAGTGAGCAATGCCATTAAAGAGGTGGGAGCAGAAAAAGGTTTTCTGTATATCTTTGAACAGTCTGGAGGACTAACCGTATATCAATCGGAAAAAAGTATTGATGTAGCGGATCTTGTAAAAGCTAAACTGGGAATGAAGTAACGTTTATTTTAGATAAAGCATATATAAAGTAATATTTTTAACATAAAACACATAAGGTTAGCAAAGTACTAAAGCCAAAAAAAAGGTATAAATAGTTGGCCTACCCAATGTGACACAAAACATTAAATTCTATACACATGAAATCGATAAAGTTACTATTAGTTGTTGTAGCACTTGTTGCAAGTTCAAGCGCTTTTGGTCAAGAGTTAAAGTTTGGCCATATTAATATTCAGAAATTAGTTACGGAGCTGCCCGCTAAGGTTGCTGCCGATAAAAAACTACAAAACGAAGCAAACAAGTTGGAGCAGAACCTTAAAGTGATGAACGAGGAGCTGGATACCAAATACACCGATTACATGCAAAAGCGCGATACTTTACCCGAATTAATCCGTGCTACCAAAGAAAAAGAGATTCAAGAAATCAGTGAGCGTTTAAAAAACTTTCAAATGTTGGCTCAACAAAACTTGCAGCAACAAGAGCAGCAAATGTTGCAGCCTATTATTGAGAAGGTACAAAAAGCCATTGATGAGGTAGGTGCCGAAAATGGTTTTATCTATATTTTCGATATCAGCTCCAGAGTTGTTATTTACCATTCGGAGCAAAGTAAGGATGTAGAAGAATTGGTGAAAGCTAAATTGGCGGCGGCTACAGTTAAGTAGATTTGCAAAAAAGAATGTCAATATGGGTTTATAGCCCGACTATAGATTAATATTATTTAAAAGGATGGTTGTAATAACCATCCTTTTTTGGTATAATCGTGTGATGAATGCAAATAAAGGACCCATAGCAGTTTTTGATTCGGGGTATGGAGGATTGACTGTTCTCCAAGAACTCACGAAGCAATTGCCCGAATACGATTTTTTGTATTTAGGCGATAATGCCCGCACACCCTATGGAACCCGATCGTTTGAGGTGGTTTATAAATACACCTTGGAAGCTGTTACTAAGCTTTTCTCGATGGGTGCACACCTTGTTATCCTGGCTTGTAACACCGCATCGGCAAAAGCCTTGCGCACCATTCAACGAAATCATTTGCCATTGATGGCCCCTGAAAGGCGCGTATTGGGTGTTATCCGCCCCAGTGCCGAAGTGGTGAACCAATACACCAAAACCAATAAAATAGGGGTGTTTGGAACCGTGGGTACCGTTCAATCCTTATCCTATCCTCTGGAACTTAAAAAGTTGTCCTCTAATTTGGAAGTTTTTCAGGAGGCCTGCCCCATGTGGGTTCCGTTGGTTGAGAACGGTGAAGCTGAATCGCCCGGAGCAGATTATTTTATTAAAAAAAACATAGATAGCCTTTTAAGCCAGAATACGAACATAGATACCGTAATTTTAGGCTGTACGCATTATCCCTTGTTGATTGATAAAATAAAGCGTTACCTGCCACCTGGATGTTGTATTTTGGCACAAGGGGATATTGTTGCGAAAAGCTTGATCGATTATCTGAAAAGGCATCCCGAAATGGATGACAAATGCACCAAAAACGGCAAGGTACAGTTTTATACCACCGAAAATGTGGAAAAATTTAAACAGACTGCCGGGTATTTTCTCAAACAGGATATTGATGTGAATTTTTTGGAGCTGTAACCCTCAGTCTTCAATACCTTAGCCGCGAAAAACGGAAGTAAGTTGCGTAACAAACTTACCCTAGCGGGGTAAAAAATGAAATAGGTATTAAAGGTGCAAATTCGAAGATTATATTTTTCACCGCACCAAAATAATCCAGCCGTCTTTAGTTTGGTGCTTAATCTTATTTTGAGGAAAGATAAATTTTAACGAGATATTGGTCAAAAGTCCCGCTCCGGTAGAAAGTAACAATTGCTCTGTGCCCGAAAGCTTATCTCCATTTTCACGGAGACCGTAATAAGTACCCAGGATAGCACCCACTGTAAGCACAGTTTTTAGCAGTTGTGAGCCTACCGATACCTTCCTGAATCCTGTGATATCATTGATACGGATATGCGTTAAATTAACAGGCTCCGAAAACAGGCGTGGCTTACCCAACACCATCATACTGTCGTTAATCTGGATAAGATTATTCGATTTTAACTCCAGTTGTTTTAGGTAACCTTGGTATTGCACAACCATCATGGCGCCTTTGGGTATTTGCACTGCTTTGTGTGCATCTTGATGTAGGAATACCAACGCACTCTTTTGAGCTTGAGCACATACAGTAATTAAAAGGAAAGACAGGATAAATAGATAGCGCATCGTTTTTTTTACAAAAATACAAGAAAATGGCTCTTTTCTAATTTGTGAGTGATTATTATATAATTTTTTAAGCAATTGTACTATAAGCTAATAAGGTTATGTATAATTTCTATAATCCCCCTATTAAGGTTGAAAAGCTGAAAATAAGGTTTAAATGATAATCCAAAAACTTTATTTATCAGAAATAAACCTTAGTAGCATATAAAAAACCTCGAGCACAAACCTTATTTTAGTGTCAATCAATTGTTATTTAGGGTCTGCTGAAAAACTCCAGAGGAGTTTACTGTGCATAACCCCCAGATTTATCTGGGGGTTATGCACAGTAATGTATATGAACTCCAGCGGAGTTTCCCATATGAAACGTCCCAGCGCAATAGCATTTGGGCTACTCCAACGGAGTAGATCTTAAGTGCATATTCCATCCCCCAGATAAATCAGGGGCTTATTTAAAGGTTATCCCTACAGGATAAAGATTTCTACCCTGCATGGAAAATCTCATTTCATAAGCTAAATCCTTGCACTTTGGATTCGTTTTATATTCACAATCCGGTTATTACCTGATATATAGTTGTTTTTCAGCAATCCCTATTTAGAATGCAGCCGAGAAAATATGTGGTAAAAAAACCGGCACTGTGGCCGGTTGTAAAATATGATATAAAAACGGTAAAACCTTAAAGGCTAAATAATACGCCTACCGAAATACCTAATTGTTCAAAAGCAGTATCGTATTTCAACTCGCCATAAAACATGCTGCCAAAATTAATTCCTGCACCTAGGTTGAGGCCTATTTCGCTATCGCTAACAGAACCACTTGCACTGAAAGCGTAATCTTCGTCTTCATATGATTGATTATAGTCCCATTTCCTTTTACTATAATTTAAGCCTCCGATGGCATACAAGCTAAAAGCATCTTCTTCCAAAAATGAATAATGGGCATCTCCGTTTATTTGCCAAGCACTTATATCAACCTCATCAGGGCCACCAGGGAAAAATAGCGTAAATCCGGGAGCTACCGAAAATTTTTCGTTAAAGGTATAATCACCGCGTACATTAAGACCAAAGCCCATTTTCTCGCTAAAATCGTCATCTACGCCTACTGCCGTTCCCAAAGTTAAACCACCACCTACTTTCCAGCCTTGTGCAACGCTTGTGGATGAGATGGCAACAAATAAGGCCATTGCTAAAAATAATTTTTTCATTTTTTTTAAAATTAAGGTTATTAAAAAGATTACAAGACCTTAAGGTATGTAATAATTTATTCTTTGCGAAATGGGTTAAAGGTCGTTCTCCTCATAATGTGCACGATAATCACGATAAAGTAATAATTAATGGATATATTTGGTAGGTTAGTGTAAAATAGCAAATATCGGATAGCTATTGGCTGCTGGCATTTAGCCAACCCCTATTAGCCCGCGTTGAACTTTAAGGATAAAAGGAAGAATTAATTTTATAAAACAAAAAAACCGGCGCTGTGGCCGGTTTTGCAATAAATTATAGTCTTTACAAATGCACGGAGATACCAGCAGCGAATACCACACCAGATGTTTTAGCTTTTAATTTACTGTCCTCATCGGAAGTAAGTGTCGCTGAGGCATAGCCCAAACCAAAATCGAAAGCTATGTGTTTATTTAAGAACACTGCAACACCTGCACCTAAATCATAACCCATGGCACTTTCTGTGGATTCATAACTATCAGAACCACCAAAACCATAACCACTAAAATCGTAATTATATTCAGATTTTAAACTGCCAAACATTAAATCGCCTTGTATAAAAGGTTTTACATTAGTACTGCCAAAATAATAACGAATCCCTGGCCCTACCATTAACGAATTCGCTTTATTGTCACCATACTCTTCTGATTCATATTGAAAGTTTATGCTTAACAGTAAATTTTGTGCTATAAAATATCCAACTGAAGGTGTAATGCTAAATTGAGTTTGGGTAACTTTATCGTCCTCCACTTCACCATCATATTCTTGCTGAGTTTTTAAAGATGAAAATGATAAATCGGCGGAACCACCAATAAAAAATTTCCCTTGTTCTGTTTGTGCAAAAGAGAGTGTTGTAATAAAAGCACAGCACACCGCCAGTAAAAGTGATTTTTTCATTGTTTGTTTTTTTAAGGTTATTGTTTGAAAATTTTGTCGGACAATGATAAATAATATTACTGTTTATGCCAAAGCAAAATGTAGATAATATGATGTATGTCTACTAAAACTTACGGAAACACCAATTATTTAAATAAAAACACCCTCTCCAAAATGTGTTGAAGAGGGTGTTTTAAAATATTGTACTGCTGTTATTAAAGCTTACTCGGCTATCACCACAAAAAAGTTCTTTTTACCTTTCTGAAACAGCAAGTATTTGTTGTTTAACAAGTAATCTGTATTTATCAGCATTTCGGCATCCGTAATTTTTTCCTTGTTCATGCTTGCGCCACCACCTTTAATAGTTTTGCGTGCTTCGCCTTTTGATGGGAATATTTCGGTTTTAACAGCCAGCAATTCCAATACATCAATACCGCTATTTAATTCAATTTTTTCGATATTAAAAGTAGGCACACCTTCAAAAATAGCCAAGAAAGTGTCTTCATCAATCTTTTTGAGATCCTCCATGGTCGATTGCCCAAACAATATCTGGCTGGCTTCTACCGAGGCTTCGTAGGCTTCACGGCCATGAATCATCACGGTAACTTCTTCGGCTAATTTTTTCTGTAAGGCACGTGCATGGGGTGCTTCGGCATGTTCCTTTACCAAGCTGGCTATCTCCTCTTTAGAAAGCAGCGTAAAAATTTTGATATACTTTTCGGCATCGGCATCGGAGGTGTTTAACCAAAACTGGTAAAATTTGTAGGGGCTGGTACGTTGCGGATCCAACCAAATGTTACCCGATTCTGTTTTTCCGAATTTACCACCATCGGCCTTGGTTATAAGCGGACAAGTGAGCGCAAAAGCTTCGCCACCCGTTTTACGTCTTATAAGCTCGGTTCCGGTGGTTATGTTTCCCCATTGGTCCGATCCACCCATCTGAAGCTTGCATCCATACTCCTGATACAGGTGGTAAAAATCGGTGCCCTGAACCAACTGGTAGGTAAACTCAGTAAAAGAGAGACCCGTATTTCCGTCGCCACTGATTCTCTTCTTAACCGAATCCTTGGCCATCATATAGTTAACAGTAAGGTGCTTGCCTATGTCACGGATAAAATCCAGAAACGAAAATTCCTTCATCCAATCATAGTTATTCACCATAAGGGCCTGGTTTTTGGCACCGCTCTTAAAATCCAAAAAATGGCTTAGTTGTCCTTTCAGGCAATCCTGGTTATGTCGCAGGGTTGTTTCGTCCAACAGGTTGCGCTCGTCGGATTTACCCGATGGATCACCAATCATGCCAGTTGCACCACCCACCAATACAATGGGTCTATGTCCGGCTACCTGAAAGTGTTTAAGCATCATCACCGACACCAAGTGACCAATGTGCAGCGAATCGGCAGTTGGGTCGATCCCCACATAAGCCGTAGTTGTTTCTTTTAGTAATTGCTCTTCAGTACCCGGCATCATATCGTGAATCATGCCACGCCATTTCAGTTCCTCAACAAAATTCATGCTTCTATAATTGAATGTTTTATACTTTATTTTTTTTGGAGTGACAAAGATAATAAAGTTTGCATAGAGAATAACACCTTCAATTTAGGAAGATAACTAAAGCAAATGTTTTAAACTAAGCATATTTCAACCTCAAATAGTTTCTAATTAATAGTTTTTAATACCTTTGTGTATTAAATCAGAAATAACCTAATATAATCATAGAATATAAACATCAGGTAATGGCTAAATTATTTATTCCAAAGGACTATGAGTCTCCGCTAAACCTAATTCAAACGGAACATGCGATAAAAACGGTTAAGGATCATTTTCAAACCGCCCTATCGGCTGAGCTGCGTTTACGTCGCGTAACTGCCCCATTATTTGTGATGAAAGGTACCGGTATAAACGACGATCTCAACGGCACCGAACGTCCGGTTGCATTTCCAATAAAAGAGTTTAACGACCAAATAGCCGAGGTAGTACACTCCCTTGCCAAATGGAAGCGTATGGCACTTGCCGATTACGAAATTGAAGCGGGATATGGACTATATACGGATATGAACGCCATCCGCCCGGATGAAGAATTGGACAACATACATTCGCTGTATGTTGATCAGTGGGACTGGGAGCGAAGTATTGCTAAAGAGAACTACAATCTGGATTATTTAAAATATATTGTCGAAAAAATATACGAGGTGCTAAAACGTACCGAGTTTGTGGTTTACGAGCGTTACCCGCAGATTAAACCCATCCTTCCCGAGAACATAACATTTATACAGGCGCAGGATCTGCTTGACGAGTATCCTAATTTAAGCCCTAAAGGCCGCGAAGATGCAGTAGCCAAAAAGTACGGTGCTGTTTTTATTATTGGCATTGGCCATGCGTTAAGTAACGGCGAAAAGCATGATGGCCGTGCACCCGATTACGATGATTGGAGCACATTAACGGGCGATAAGTATCATGGTTTGAATGGTGATATTTTGGTTTGGAATCCGATACTTGAAAACTCTTTCGAGTTATCGTCCATGGGTATTCGTGTGAGTCCGGAAGTACTCAGCCACCAGTTGCAAATAGAAAATTGCAGCGAGCGTAAAGAGCTTCTTTTTCATAAACGATTATTGAACGGCGAACTGCCACTTTCCATCGGCGGCGGTATTGGCCAGTCGCGACTTTGCATGTTCTTTTTGCGCAAAGCCCATATCGGCGAAATACAATCGAGTATATGGCCTGAGAGCATGCGCAAGGAATGCAAAGAAAACAAGATATTTTTGGTGTAAATTCACATTAAACTTTAAAACTCACAAAGAGCAGTTGCCTGGTTGCAAAAAACCATCAACTGCTCTTTTTTTCGACTTACCGTTTTCGTCCTGCATTTAATACCACCGTAAGCTTTTGTTGTTTTCTTTCGCCCGTTAACGAAAAAAAATTGGCGTAAACAAGGTAAATTCCCATGGCGCATTGCTGGTTACTATCCGTTGTTCCATCCCAGGTAAAAAAGCCCTGCACTCCCAGTAACTCATTGTTGGCTATGGTTTTAACAGGATATCCGTAACGATTGTAAATGATAACGTTACCGGTCCAACCTGATTCTCGCAGGAAATAGTTTATCTGCATAAAGTCATCCGTTCCATCGGCATTAGGGCTAAATTCTTCTTTTTCCAAAGTCAGCCAACTCTTAGTTTCACGTGGTACGTAGGCAGAATATTGCGAGTTTTGCAGGGTAGGCGTCGCATAGTTGCTTTGTTGCGAAGCAGAATGCCAATTGTGAGCTGTATTAGTGCTAGCATTTGGACTTATCCGCTCCAGCGAAACACCTTCCTTGTTTCGCAAAAGCTCAAAATGCATATTGCTGTTATATACAAAGTAATCAATTATTTCGCCGTTATTTTTAGCAATAACAATGCTCCCTTCATCATCACTCATCGATGGCAGATTACTTTGGCTCACGAGTTCCTCATCCACATTGGCATGTACGCTGCCAGTTATTTTCACATTGGATGTAACAACCAAATAATCGTTAGGGAAAAGCAGCCTGTTTTTATCATCTATTTGCGTTAAGGCATCTGGCACTAAATCGCCAAAAGAAGGATTGAGGAGAGACGATAAATAAATATCACTTCGATTGAGAATTTTATCTGATCGGTTAAAGATTTCAACGAAATCAACATCCTCAGGCTTGGGATTAAACAAAACCTCGTTAACGCATACATTAAAACTATCCATCATTTCAGGCACACCCAGCCGTAGAGCGTGCTTTTTGTCTGATTCATTATTATTTAGTGCATTGCCGGCAAAATCGTTAAGTGGCTGTGTGAAATTGGCTTTAAAAATCTGCCCAACAGGTAAATTTTCGGCAAACGAAACACGAAGGCTGTTTAAAAAGATGGGCTCAGCAATAATGCTCGAAACAACAGCTCCATCCACATGCATCATTGATGGATCAAAGCTTTCGGTATCTTTTAAAGCTTCGCTAAAAACAATTTGAAACGTTTGTGCATCTATAAACGAAAGGTAACGGACATGGGGAGCGGTCGCATCCGGATTTGCTGCACTTACCGAGTTTACGGATCCAGGAGTGCCACCTTCTAAATTAATAGAATATGCCCAGTTATTGTCGGCCTGATGGTTGTTAAGGTCGATACGCTCAAAGGCCCATCCCCCTTCCTCCTTAAACCCACCCTCTTCAATTTCCAACGGATACTGAATTACATCGCTAACCGTATTGTTAGCATGATATAAAATCAGGGTTCCGGAACTGTTGGTTAATGCAGGCATACTTTTTAAGCCGAGTACGGGAAGGCTTTTAGGCAAATCGGCCAAGTAATTTTCGTTGATAATAAGCACATAAGCATTGGGCGCCAATTCGTAGTTTGGCAAAATAGTCTCCTTATCGTTTATTATCAGCTTCATACCCTCTAAATTTATGGTGTAATCCCTGCGGTTATACAGTTCGATATATTCAGCATCAAAAAGTCCAACGTTGGGGCTTGGGTCAGGCATAAATTCCGTAAATACAATATCAAATCTCTCGGCCGGACGATAGATAATTTGTATGGTGGTGTCTTTGACAATATCGCCAAAGGCGGCAGGTATTTTGGATAGTTTCAATGCATAAGCTTGATTGGGAACCAAAGCTAAAACACTTGTGAACAGTAAGGTGGTATCATTAACTAATGCGGGTGGGTCAAAGTTTAATTCGGTTTCTATTACATTCATGTCTATAACCGATGCATCTAAAGGTTTGCTAAAAATAAGCTGCAAACTATTGGGATTGGCAATCCTGGCTCTCAGTAATTTAATTCGTTTAAAACTATAGGTCAACGAAGTATCTTTAATAGCGTTACCCGACTCATCTTCAACACCCTTAATAGTCAGATTCCCATAGTTAGTATCTGCCAAATAATCATTAAAATAAATAGTTACCCTATTGTCTGTAAGCGTAAATCTATTGGGATGTATAGCGCCTGGTTCAGCTATGAAATTATCTACAGAAACGCTTGCAGGATGAAGGTTTTCGCTAAAAACAATGTCGAATTGATTTCCCGATATCAATTGGTGTGATCGTATTCGGGGTTTATCCTTATCCACAAAGGCATTGCCAGAAACGGTAATAGGTCCAAATGAAAACTTATCGCTGCGGGTAGAAGTGTAGCGACAATAAATGCCAAAATACTTAGAACTCGCCATGAAATTATCTTCTACCTTACCCTCTGTGACGTAACTTTGTCCGGGTAATTTTGTTTGCAGATGCCAGTTGCCACCATTATCCCGTTCTACTTTAATGGTTACACTTACCGATGGACTATCCAGTATTTTATCCCTGCCATCAATTATCTTCACATTACTGCCAGCTTCTCTTTTCCACAGCGAAACTTCGTCGTCGGTGTTACCAACCATCACATAATAACCTTCCAAGTTCTCGTTATAAGCAATCTGATTACTACTTAAAAAAATGAGCGCATAGTTGGTGCTTGAAGGGTTAAAATCCATGTACACGCTAAATTCCCAAGTGGCATCGCCAATAGCTTCACTGGACGTGCTTAAGTAGGCTTCCGATGTTTCAGATGGTGCATTTAAAAGCAGTTTTTGTTGCGAGGTATTAATGTTATATTTGTCCAATTGTCCACTCCAAACAGGGGGTGTGGTAAAGCTATTGTCGTTCCAGTTTTCGGTGAATTGCGCCGAAATATTTGGGCAAAAAAATACGAAAAGTAAAATAATGCGATACATAGTATGTGTATTGGAGTATTTTAAATAGTTTTGCATGACAAATGTCATACTTGTCAGCAGTTAACAATTTACATAATTTGTTTGATATAAGTTATTGATTATTTATTAATTATTAAAATAAAGTTCGATGAAAGTAGCAGTCGTAGGTACCAGCGGTGCAGTAGGACAGGAGTTTCTGAAAGTTTTGGCAGAACGCAATTTCCCCTTAAGCGAATTGGTTTTGTTTGGTTCTGAGCGCAGTGCCGGCAAGATTTATACATTCAAGGGCAAGGATTTAAAGGTTAAAGAGTTAAAGCATAACGACGATTTTAAAGGTATCGATATAGCCTTGGTTTCTGCCGGCGCAGGAATTTCAAAAGAATTTGCCCCTACCATAACCAAGTACGGAGCCATCATGATTGATAACTCAAGTGCCTTTAGAATGGACAACGATGTGCCTTTGGTTGTACCTGAGGTGAATGCCGAAGATTGCAAAAATGCACCCCGAAATATTATCGCCAATGCCAATTGTACCACTATTCAAATGGTGGTGGCTTTGAAAGCGCTCGAAAATATATCACATATAAAACGCGTACACGTTTCCTCGTATCAATCGGCTAGTGGCGCAGGAGCAGCAGCCATGGATGAATTGGAGCAGCAGGCCAGGGATTTTGCTGCTGGCAAAGAACTTACCGTGGATAAATTTGCGCACCAGCTTCTTTTTAACGTTATCCCGCATATTGATGTGTTTACCGATAACGGATATACCAAAGAGGAGATGAAAATGTACAACGAAACCCGCAAAATTATGAACTCGGACATTCAGGTGAGTGCCACAACGGTTCGTGTGCCTGTGATGAGAGCGCATTCAGAATCGGTGTGGGCAGAGACGGAACGACCTGTTTCGCCCGAAGAGTACCGTGCTGCTTGCGAAAAATTTAAAGGAATAACCGTGATGGACAATCCTCAGGCCAAAGAATACCCAATGCCTTTTAACCTGGCTGGCCAAGATGATGTTTTTGTGGGACGCATTCGCAAGGATATTTCCAACCCCAATGGAATAGCCTTTTGGTGCGTGAGCGACCAGATAAAAAAAGGTGCTGCCCTCAATGCCGTGCAAATTGCAGAGTATATGATAGAACAAGGTTTGATTAAATAAAAAAAAAGCTGACTCGAAAGAGTCAGCTTTTTTTATTTATATTTTTTTATACTAATTCTTTAATAACCATACCGAATTTGAACCATTCTTTTTGCGATAGTTTTCCAAAGCTCCCAAGGCTATCTCTTTGTTATTAAAACCTTCCAGCGAAACGCGAAAGCGCTTATTTGCCGATATAATCTCGGCTCCCTCAATACCTTTGCGGGACAAGTTTTTCAAATATGTTTTTGCCTGATGCTCCTCTTTAAAGCTGGCACCTATAATAAAGTAAGAATTTTGGCTTTCTATAGGAAGGGCTACTGTTTCGCTCGATTGCACTTCAGAAACCATATTTTCCGTTGCATCTGCTAAATCCGAAACTAAATTGGCAGTGATGGCTTCATCATTATCAACGGCAGGTGCTACATGATATTCCGTTTTTGGAAACATATCGGTAAAAGCACTCTGTTGCATTTGATTTCCAATTTCGGGCGAAACAAACAACATGCCTATTATCAAAGTTACACTAGCGGCAATCTGGCGTACACTCCTTGATTGTAAAGTATGCCTAACCCAGCGGCGCGTAGTTTCATTTTGCTCCTTAACCTCATTTAAAGTATTAAAATGAAAGGTGGACAGTCCATAAGAGTCCATAGCAAACGACTCCGCTAAATTAGGTATGAACAAGGTATTTCCCAAGGCATCGTTTTTCAATTCGCCCGCATCACCTATCGCGATGATGACTCCTTGTTTCAGTTCTTCCTTTAATAGATGAATATGCCGTGCCAACTTGCTGCTGCATTCTTCAAAACTAATGCCATGCGCACTTGACATGTGGCTTATCAATAAACCATCGTTATGCGATAAGCTTTTGTTAAAACCTATCTCGCGCCGGGGTGGACTAAAAATGCCCGTCTTTTCGTTCAGTGTTGCATTTTTATTGTTCGCAACAAAGCCACCCAAACCGGGTACAATTACACAATCGTAATTGTACAGTAAGTCGTTAATATGTTTTTCTAAATCAAGCATAGAACAAAATTAGCAAAAAAAACTTGGGTTATACAAAACTCAACACATCAAATATTAACACCCTGTTGATAACACGTTAATATCTACCAGTACCTACCAGTTTAATTGGTTTAATATCAGTTAATTATCTATAATTACCTAAAAATAAATATTTGATTTAGCAGTTTATTTGTTACTTTTACGCAGCCAAAGGCAACAAGTTATAATTTTTTAATATCAGATATGAGTAAGCAAATATTAGTTACCGGCGGAACCGGCTACATTGGTTCGCATACAGTGGTTGAATTACAGCATTCAGGTTTCGAAGTGGTTATTGTGGATGACCTATCGAACTCGCAAATAGAGGTGCTCGATAACATCCAAAAAATTACGGGTATCCGTCCCATTTTTGAGCAATTCGATTTATCGGATAGTGCTTTAACCGATGCATTTTTTACAAAGTACAGTAAAATTGAGGCTATTATTCATTTTGCTGCTTTTAAAGCGGTAGGCGAATCGGTTCAAAAACCTTTGGAGTACTATCGTAACAACCTCAACTCGCTGATGAACCTATTGGCAGGGATGAAAAAATACGGCATTGCCCACATGGTGTTCTCTTCTTCGTGCACTGTTTACGGTCAGCCTGATGTATTGCCCGTTACCGAATCAACACCACGCAAGCCTGCTGAATCGCCCTACGGAAATACAAAGGCCATAGCCGAAGATATTTTGCGCGACTTTGCCAAGGTAAACAAAGATGTGAATTGCATTGCACTCCGTTATTTTAATCCTATTGGTGCCCACCCAACGGCTTTAATAGGTGAGCTGCCCGTTGGTGTGCCCAACAATCTGGTACCTTTTATAACCCAAACAGCTGCCGGTTTACGCAACGAACTTAGCATTTTTGGCGACGATTACGAGACCCCCGATGGAACTGCCATCCGCGATTATATTAATGTAGTGGATTTGTCAAAAGCGCACGTAGTGGCTATTAATCGCTTGTTGCAACACACCAATAAAGCCAACTACGAGTATTTTAATGTAGGTACAGGCGAGGGTTACTCTGTTATGCAATTGGTTAAAGCCTTTATAAAAGTAAACGGGGTAGATTTAAAATACAAAATAGTGGACAGAAGAGAAGGCGACATTGAAAAAATATGGGCCGACACATCTTATGGAAACAAAGAGCTGGGATGGAAAGCAGAAAAAACCTTGGAAGAAACACTCGCTTCGGCATGGAAATGGGAGAAAAATATAAGAGGGATTAAATAGCTTACCGATTACTATTCGCAAACAATTAAATAACATTCATCAATACGAAAGGCTGTTCCACTAAGGGCAGCCTTTTTTTTAATCAACTTAAATGATATATTGCAATAATTAAGTAGATTGATTTTATTAAATAATTTGAAATATCGAAGGATTACACCCAAGTTTTATGAGAAAAGGCTAGAGGCACAACATCTTAAATGCATCATGATTTTTTGTATATTTGTGTATGATAAAACAAGATATATACAAACTTGATTTTGAGATTGATAAATAACAGATTCGATTCTGAATACAATAAGTGGAGATAGTTTTCAGACAGATGTTTCATTATTGGCAAAATCGGATTTTAAGATGATTACAAAATCAAAAGGCTGGTTGTTTAATTGGAGGTACGAATTCAATCAACCAGATAGAGAAGTATATAAATTGACAATTGTTGATAGTCCTGGTATTGTACAAGGATTGATTAGTTTCACTGTTCGCATTGATCATGTTTATATGTTTTTACTTGAAAGTGCTCCGTATAACCGTGGTATCAAAAAACTATATGAAGGAGTGCCGGGGAATTTGGTTGCTTATGCTTGTAAAGTTTCGTTCCAGAGAGGAGGGGAAGGCTTTGTGTTATTTGAGTCAAAAACAAATCTGATAGACCATTATATTAAAGCACTTGGGGCATATCATTTTGGTTGTCACTTAATGGTCATTGATTCTATTGCCGCTAAAAAATTAGTAGATAAATATTTTAAACCAAAATAATATGGGATTTATAAAAGAGCCAAAAGGGGTGGATTTTGTAATTGAAGGCAAACCCCTAACTAAAGACCAGGAGAAAAAACTTAGTAGTTTTATTGCTAAGAGAAAACTTGAGATTAAAAAGAAATCTCAAAGTAACACCCATAAACAATATGCATTAAAAAACTCATATAAATGAAAAAGATACTCATAACAGGAGGAGCCGGATTTATCGGTTCCCATGTGGTTCGTTTGTTCGTTCAGCAATATCCCCAATACCATATTTATAATTTGGATGCCCTTACGTATGCTGGTAATCTCGAAAACCTCACAGATATCGAGAACGAACCCAACTATACCTTTATTAAGGGCGATATCGTATCCGAAGAGGCAATGAATAAACTGTTTGCTAAACATCAATTCGATAGCGTTATCCATTTAGCAGCTGAAAGTCATGTGGATCGTTCTATTTCTGATCCGCTTTCGTTTATCCGCACCAATATTCTGGGAACGGTAAACCTTTTAAATGCCGCCAAATCTATTTGGCACGGCAACTAAAAGGATAAGCTATTTTATCATATCAGCACCGACGAGGTGTATGGTTCGTTAGGAGCAACCGGTCTTTTTACCGAAACGACCTCCTACGATCCGCGCAGCCCCTATTCCTCCTCCAAAGCCAGTAGCGACCACCTGGTGCGAGCCTACCACCATACCTACGGCATGCCCATCGTTATTTCTAACTGCTCTAACAACTACGGCCCCAACCAGTTTCCTGAAAAGCTAATACCGCTAGCCATCAACAACATTAAAAAAATGAAGCCTATCCCCATTTATGGTAAAGGCGAAAATGTGCGCGACTGGTTGTATGTAATCGATCATGCTAGGGCTATCGACCTGATTTTTCACCAGGGGAAAAATGGCGAAACCTACAACATTGGGGGCATCAACGAATGGACCAATATTGATTTGATAAAAAAGATGTGCGAAGTGTTAGATCGCAAATTAAACCGCACTGCAGGAACCTGCGCTAGCCTTATCACATACGTTAAAGACCGTGCAGGCCACGATATGCGTTATGCCATCGACTCCTCAAAACTGATGAAAGAATTAGGATGGAAACCTTCGTTGCAGTTTGAAGAGGGAATAGAAAAAACCATTGACTGGTATCTGGCCAACGAGAAATGGATGAACAACATTACCGATGGAACTTACGAAAGCTATTACCAGCAGCAATACGTAGAAAGGTAAATTTACATATCTAACAATCATGCGAAAACTAATTCTACTCTCGATTTTTGTTACCCTATTTTTATCCACATCAGTTGATGCGCAAGATCAGCCTTATCAATTGCATCCAACAATAGGCGATACAATTGATAGGCAAGAGATTGATAAATACCTTCTTTTTGAAATATACAGCCCAGATAGCGTGGACTATTTTATTTTATCGAAGAATGAAAACGCTTACTATTTAATGGCCTACTCTGATAACACCATAATTTGTCGAAATCACATAAGTGCCGACGAAGTTTTGATTCAGAAAGAAAAAGTTGAAAAGTTAAATAAGTACTATGCCTCTTTTTTAAGAAATGAATCTGAAGTTCTTAATGCTTATAGCTTAAAAAAAGAACTATCTGACACCTTAAAAATTGATTTAAACGTGGTGACACCAACATTATTAAAAACAATAAAAAAGGACAATAGAAGAAAGCGTTGGGAAGAACACCGAAATGACGTTCGCAAAAACAGAGAGAATGGTATGATTTACTAATTTTAATTACATATGATGAATAAAAAGAGAATTTCGTTATTGAAACACGTAGCAATCATTATGCTTATGATTTTTGCATCCTATTCGTGTAAAAAAGAAACTGTTGCGCCTGTTATATACGAAGGTCTGCAAAAGGAAATTATAAATGTAACGGCTGAAAAAGAAGATTGGCAATGGGACAATGAACAAGGACGCTATTTTATAGTATTTGATATCCCAGAACTTACAAATGCTATTTATGAGGATGGATTGCAGGTTGGGTATGTCTTTATAGGGCAACAAGGGAACGATGAACTACAAAAAATACTTCCTTACGTAAATACGTATTGGGAAGAGGACGATCAAGGTAATGAATTTAAATATACCGAAACTATAAGCTGTGATTTCGAGCTTGGATCTCCAAGTACAGTAGCCTTCTATATTCAAGCTTCGGACTTAGGAAGAGATGACAACATATTGGCTGACTATAATTTTAGGGTTGTTTTTGTTTGGTAACAGTATAATAAATTTTCTATATAACAATAGATCGTTAGATTTTAGATAATAGACATTAGACTTATTTGCAAACGCCATATTATCAACGTGTTAGAATAAGTTGCGTAGCTAATAAAAAACTCTAACATTCTGATAGTTACAAAAATATACCGAAGTATTGATATAAACCACATGAAATTAAATACCCCCATCAAGATAAAAGTTATTAAACATGCTTTCTTTATGCTCAACAGCATGAAGCAAAGGGCATGTAAGGATGATATTTTATCCGTTAAAGATGAGTTATTTACCATGAATAAAGGTGGATTAAAAGGGGTGTGGGATAAAGTGCTGGATTTATGGGGTGTTATAAAAAGTACCAACATCCCATTCTCGCAAAAAGTGTTGCCTTTGGCAGCATTGATATATACCATTACTCCATTGGATGCCATACCCGATTTGGTTCCCTTCATTGGATTGAGTGATGATGCTACAATTATTGTTGCTACTGCCGCAACCATCGCAACAACCATCATAAAAAGTAAAAACAAATTAAATACTACAGTCGAAAGCAAAGTATCATAGAGCCTGGGGAACACGAAAAAGACATTGAATGGGAACGATTGAAAAACGATTAAAATACCCACGTATTGATTAAACCACAGGCCTATTCGTACTAAAACTGGATGTTAACAAAGAGATGAAACCACATACATTCAATCATGTATGAAACTTAATTCAATAAATGCAAAACATTCAATCATACATGTGAAAGATTTTTGCTTGCAAATAGTAGGGTAAGCTTGCAATGGATAGGGAGTAGATGATTTGAGTTAGAATATTTTATGGGAAAATTCAATGATATTTTGTCTTTTTTCCTTTGATAAAACTAATATCTTTGTGCATTGTTTAAGATTTAAAAAACTTGGAAAAAGGGAAGAAGATTTATTTTGCCTCCGATGTGCATCTTGGAGCCCCATCAATTAAAGATGGAAGAAAGCACGAAAAGATATTTGTAGATTGGTTAGATTCTATTAAAACTGATGTTGCGGAGTTATATTTGCTAGGTGATATTTTTGATTTTTGGTTTGAGTACCGACATGTGGTACCCCGCGGATTCAGCAGATTCATGGGCAAGATATGTGAGTTGACAGATAGTGGTATTCCGGTTCATTTTTTTACCGGCAACCACGATGTTTGGGTGTTTGACTACTTACCCCGCGAAACAGGGATGATTGTACACCATCATCCCTTAAAAACCGAATTCAATGGCAAAAAATTTTACCTGGCACACGGCGATGGTTTAGGCCCATATGATAAAAACTACAATTTTTTAAAAAAAATATTCACCAATAAAATACTGCAATGGATGTTTGCACGCCTCCATCCTAACTTTGGAGTAGGCTTTGCCCGTAAGTGGTCCAAACAGAGTCGTATAAAAAACGAAAATTCTGATGAAGCAAATTTTTTGGGCGAAGATAGGGAATGGTTAATGCTTCATGCAAGAGATGTGCTTGAACAAGAGCACTTTGATTATTTTGTTTTTGGACATCGGCATATTGCACTAAATACAAAATTTAAAGAAAATAGCCATTTTATATACTTGGGCGATTGGGTAAACCATCGCTCCTACGGTGTTTGGGATGGCGCAACATTTGAATTGAAATTTTTAAAGTAAGCACATGAAACGAGCCATAAGAGTCTCCTCTTACCTAACCTGTCCAGCTATAGTGGGAGGAGAATTATTTTAATGGCGAGTTCCATATGGCAAATAGAATCAATTATAAACATATGAAAATTTATGCGGTTGCTACCGGTACGGGATCATATATCCCACCTGTGGTAGTTAAAAACATTGACTTCGCCAATAGGCTGTTTTTAAACAGCGATGGCACCACTATCGAAACACCTGGTGAGGAGATCGTTAAAAAATTTGAACAGATAACTGATATCACCGAAAGACGGTTCGCGGAAGAAAAATTTGTTACCTCCGACATAGCCACCTTTGCTGCCGAAAACGCACTTAAATCTGCTAATCTCGACAGAGAAAAACTCGATTATATTATTGTAGCCCATAACTTGGGCGACATAAAACACGGGAGTCATTTCCCAGATATGCTGCCCACATTGGCTTCCAGAGTTAAACAAAAGCTCAAAATAAAAAATCCAAAAACTGTAGCCTACGATATCACCTTTGGATGCCCCGGTTGGACACAGGCTATGATACAAGCAAAGTATTACATAGAATCGGGCGATGCTAAAAGTGCCTTGGTAATAGGAGCCGATACACTAAGCCGCATGATGGACGATCACGATAGAGATTCCATGCTTTTTGCAGATGGAGCCGGTGCTGTAGTTGTACAAGCGGTAGAAAGCGATGTGCCCGTAGGTATTTTAAAACATGCTGCACGAACAGATAGCGAAGAGCATATCGATCTGCTGCAAATGGGTAATTCCTATAATACAACGCTTAACGACGACCACATGTACCTTAAAATGCACGGTCGCAGATTGTACAATTATGCACTAACTTATGTGCCCATGGTAGCTAAAGAGTGTTTGGATGCCAACAATTTAACATTAAAAGACGTTAACAAAGTACTTATCCACCAGGCTAATGCCAAAATGGATGAAGGTATTTTAAAGCGTTTGTATCGTTTGTATAACGAAAAAGAAGTGGATTACAGCATTATGCCAATGACTATCAATACATTGGGAAACAGTTCTGTGGCCACTGTACCTACCCTATTCGATTTAATAATGCGTGGTAAGCTGAAAGGACAAAACCTAAATAGTGGCGATTATGTAATGATGACTTCTGTTGGTGCCGGCATGAATATCAATGCCTTTATGTACAAAATGCCATAGTTGTACACAATGGCAAAATAGCTCAACCTGAAAAATATGACCAATTGGAATTAAAAACAGATAGATTACATATAAGACCTGTATCCATAGAGGATATAGAATCAATTTTCAAATATCGTTCTGATTCGGAAACGAATAAATATCAAGGCTGGATTCCTACGAAAATAGAAGAAGTTGAAGCGTTTATTAGTGGAATCTCAAAAGAAATTAATATTCCTGAAACTTGGTTTCAATTTGTGATTATTGAGCAGCATTCTAATTTGTTAATTGGAGATTTAGGAGTTCATTTTATTGATCCCGAGAACAAACAAGTAGAAGTTGGATGTACACTAGATAAGGAATACCACGGAAAAGGATATGCAACTGAAGCGCTAAGAAGCATTATTGAATATTTATTAAATACATTAAAGAAACATCGTATAGTTACATCTATTGACCCCTCGAATCTAAATTCAATCAAATTAGTTAAACGATTAGGGTTTAGGAAAGAGGCTCACTTTGTCGAAAGTTTATTTATTAAT
>JAGXIO010000070.1 GCA_024635555.1 Saccharicrinis sp. | reverse complement strand
TTCATCAATTTTTCAAAAAAATGTGCATTCTTCATGTTTATATTTTTAGTTTGAATTCATAACAAAATACGAAAAAATAATATCATATGCAACTGATTAATAGCTTAATACGTTATTTTTCCTTAAGTAAATGGCATTACCTATTTGGGGGAGTTGGAGAGCCTGCTCCGATAGCTTTCGGAGGGGCTTTAACTTTTAAAATCCAACCAATACCGTTTTTTACCTTGGCGGTTATATAAAATATTCATACTTTGTTGTGCAAAATATTTAGATATAGATGACTTATGAGCGTATTAGTAACAGATAAATCGAATGTGATAGTGCAAGGTTTTACCGGCAGCGAGGGCACTTTTCATGCTTCCCAAATGATTGAATATGGTACCAAGGTGGTGGGTGGCGTTACACCTGGCAAAGGTGGAACAATGCACTTGGACCTTCCGGTGTTTAACACCGTGCTTGAAGCCGTACAAAAGGTAAATGCCGATGTGTCGGTTATTTTTGTGCCTCCTGCCTTTGCAGCTGATGCCATTATGGAAGCCGCCGATGCGGGTATAAAAGTGGCCATTGCTATTACCGAGGGTATTCCAACATCCGATATGATTAAGGTAAAAGACTATTTAAAAAATAAGAACACCCGATTGGTGGGACCCAACTGTCCGGGAGTTATTTCGCCCGGATTGGCCAAGGTGGGCATTATGCCCGGTTTTATCCATGCAAAAGGAAAAATAGGCGTGGTGTCGCGTTCGGGCACCTTGACCTACGAGGCCGTGGATCAGCTCACCAAACAAGGGTTGGGACAAAGCACTTGCATAGGCATAGGCGGTGATCCCATCATTGGCACCACTACCAAAGAAGCCGTTGAATTGCTTATGAACGACCCCGATACCGAAGGCATCATCATGATTGGTGAAATTGGCGGCGGTATGGAAACCGAAGCTGCCCTGTGGATTAAAGAGCATGGTACCAAGCCGGTAGTGGGTTTTATTGCCGGGCAAACAGCACCCAAAGGCCGAAGGATGGGTCATGCCGGTGCCATCATTGGTGGGGCAGAGGATACCGCAGCTGCAAAAATGAAGGTGATGAAAGAGTGCGGCATCCATGTGGTAGAATCACCTGCCGAATTGGGTGTTACAATGAAAAAAGCGCTGGAAAAATAAAGACCTATTGGCCTTCTTGAACTATACAAGGTGAACCCCCCAGCGTCGCTTTTTAAAAGTTTATGAATTTAACTTCTTTACAATAAAAAATCCCCCATTGAACAATCAATGGGGGATTTTTATTTTGATCACAATGGCTTAGGCCAAAATAATTCGTTCTATATCCTCTTTTACATTCGTAATGCCGGAAATACCAAAGTTTTCTACCAAAACTTTGGTTACATTGGGCGATAAGAATGCGGGCAATGTAGGTCCTAGATTGATGTTTTTAATTCCCAGACTTAATAAGGCCAATAATACAATAACTGCTTTTTGCTCGTACCAGGCAATGTTATAAGCAATGGGCAGGTCGTTGATGTCGTCCAATCCGAATACCTCTTTTAGCTTCAGTGCAGTTACTGCCAACGAATACGAATCGTTACACTGACCGGCATCCAGTACTCTAGGTATTCCATCAATGTCACCCAACGCAAGTTTGTTGTAGCGATATTTGGCGCATCCCGCAGTTAAAATTATGGTGTCAGTGGGTAGTTCAGTAGCAAAATCGGTGTAATATTCGCGGTCGTTCATTCTTCCATCGCAACCACCCATTACCACAAACTTTTTAATGGCTCCACTCTTTACGGCCTCCACAACCTTATCGGCTAATTGCAGCACCTGGTTGTGGGCAAAACCACCCACAATTTCTCCGGTTTCTATTTCTGTGGGAGAAGGGCATTTTTTAGCATGTTCGATAATTACGCTAAAGTCTTTAGGTTGTCCGCCTTTGCGATCGGGGATATGCGTGCAACCTTTAAAGCCACTGGTGCCCGTTGTGTAAATACGGTTTATGTAGCTTTCTTTTGGCGGAACGATACAGTTGGTGGTAAAGAGTACCGGGCCGTTAAAGCTCTCGAACTCTTCTTTCTGCTTCCACCATGCATTGCCGTAATTGCCAACAAAATGTTTGTATTTTTTAAAGGCAGGGTAGTAGTTGGCAGGTAACATTTCGCTGTGGGTATAAACATCAACGCCTGTACCTTCGGTTTGTTTCAACAGCTCTTCCATATCCTTTAAATCGTGGCCCGAAATAAGGATGGCTGGATTGTTACGAACACCCAGGTTAACGGATGTTATTTCCGGGTGACCGTAGCTCTCGGTATTGGCTTTATCTAATAGAGCCATCGCGTCAACGCCGTTTTTGCCCGTTTCTAATACCAGTGCCACCAATTCATCTACATTAAGTTGGTTGTCGCATGAAGCTATTAACGCCTTTTGAATAAATTGGCATACATCTTTATTTTCGTAGCCCAGGTTCATGGCGTGCTCTGCATAAGCCGCCATGCCTTTGACACCATATATCATTAATTCTTTTAACGAACGGATATCCTCATTTTCGATAGATAAAATTCCGATAGAAGGGGCAACAGCAAGGAAGTCGCTTTTGTTTTTTCCTGTGTATTTTACCGATAGTTCGTTTGAAGACACCTTTACGCCTTCAGCTTCAATGCTTGCCCTCAACTCGTCTCTAAGTTCAATTCCTTCCAATATCTTTTCTTCTATTTTGATTTCGTCGAAATTGGCATTGGTAATGGTGATAAATAAAGAATCAATCATGTATTTATAAGCTTTGTCGCTGTCCAAACCTTTGGTAGCGGCTGCCGAGTTAATATGTGCCAGTCCTTTGGTCACAAATAGCAATACATCCTGAAGCGCGGCCACCTCGTCGGTTTTACCGCAAACTCCTTTAATGGTGCAACCAGTCCCTTTGGCTGCTTCCTGACACTGATAACAAAACATACTCATAACTATTTTTTCTATTTTGATGGATATTTTTAATTTACTATAAATGCACCTGTTTTTTGTCAATTGCACCTTAAGTGTCGTTTTTCGTGAGCCAGCCTTTAGTGTGCTGCTTGCTGTTGACGATCTAATTGCTTTCACGTCAAAAACAAATGAAATAAAGGTGTCGGGATGTCGCTTCCCTTTTTATTAACAAGGACAAACTGCCAATTGCCATTAGCAAACAGCCATTAGCCAATCGCCATCAGCTAAATCCACTCTTCACTCAATACTTCGCCTTCAACAGAAATAATGGCTCTTTTAAGTGGTATTTTGCGCGATGCCAATTGCAAGGCTTGCTGGGTCAATGCCATCAAACCGCCACAGCAAGGCACCTGCATCATCACCACGGTTAAAGAATTGATTCTGGCATCGTCGATTAATGATACGAGTTTCTTCAGGTAGGAATCCATCCCATCGTCGAGCTTGGGGCAGGCGTTGGCAAGCACTTTGTTTTTAAGGAATCTCTGGTGAAAATTACCCATGGCAAAAGGAACGCAGTCAGCGGCCAACACCATGTCGGCTTCCTTAAAGAAACTTGCCCCAGGGTTAATTAGGTGCATCTGAACGGGCCATTGGCGCAGCTCAGAGTTTTGTGGTGTTGCCATGGAAGTATCCGCCATTGTAAATACAGGCCGATTTATCTCCCTGCTCTGTGTTCCCGGGCATGAGCCTCCGCTTTGGGCAGTTGTTTCTGTTTTGCTTTTACCGTGCATAGCGTTTATTACTTGCTGAATATTAAAATTATATTTATCCGGATTATTTTTCAAATAAGTCATGCCTTCTTTTACAAAGCTCATTTCGTTGTGGTCTCTTAGGTGCTTAAGGTGGGCGATAACGGTATTTATGCCTTTAGTGGCCATTATCTCCATTACTTTGGTTTCGTTGTAGGGCTCAGCCTCACGACGCTCAATTTCCATGGCTCCCATGGGACAATGCCCTAGGCAAGCTCCCAATCCATCGCACATTAGGTCGCTTATCAGACGTGCTTTGCCGTCGATTATTTGCAATGCTCCTTCATGGCAGCCGGGAATGCACTCGCCGCATCCGTTGCACAGCTCTTCATCTATCTTTATAACGTCTCTTTCCATGGCGATTTTTTCTGTTTTACTTTTGTTTGATGCAAATATGAGGTGATTTTGAACATCATGCCTGTAACAAATGTTACAGTTGCTAAAATAATTGTATTTTCCGGCTATTTTTAACTTTAAAAGTCTGCTATGATCAATAATTTTATAAAACTCGAAAATTGCCCTGTGTTCATTGGGTTGTCATCAGAAGAAATAGAAAGTCTTTTTGATCAAATTAATTTTCAGATTAAAAAGTACAACGAAGGTCAAATGGTGACTCATGCTGGCGATACGGTTGATAAACTGATTGTGGTATTAAATGGCAGCGTTAAAGGTGAGATGGTGGATTTGTCGGGAAAAACCATAAAGATTGAAGATATAGAAGCTCCCAAGCCTTTGGCCATTGCTTTTTTGTTTGGTAAGGCCAACAAATATCCGGTTAACGTGGTGTCGAATAAGGAATCGGAATTGCTTATCATCCCCAAAGAATCCGTACTCAGGCTTTTTTCTATGAACCAGATCATCTTGCTCAATTACCTAAACACCATATCAGACCGCTCCCAGTTTTTAAGCGAGAAAATTAGGCTTCTGTCGTTTCATTCGATACGAGGAAAAATTGCTAACTATATATTGCAGCTTGCGCAGGATGGGTCGCAGCAAATCACTCTGCCACTATCGCAGAATCAATTGGCCGAGTTATTTGGTGTTGCTCGTCCATCAGTGGGACGGGGCATGCGAGAGCTGCACAACGAGGGTATTTTAAAAGTAGAGGGGAAAAGGGTAAGTATATTGAATATGAAGGAATTAAAGCAATGCTTGGTGTAAGGAGTGAAATTTATTTGTTTGCGATAAGCAACCTTTACACCGTTTTGCAGTCATACCATCAAACCAATTAAATTAAAGTAAAAAATGAAAAAGTTATTATTGTTATTTGGGGTGATGGGGGTGTTGATGTTCACATCATGTAATGATGACGACGATAGTTATTCCTTGAATAATTTTTGGCTGTCCTCTGGAACAGTCACCAAAGAGGTGGGTTCATTTTACGTAACTACCGATAAGGGTAAAAAATTATGGCCTTCGGCAAGTGATATTAGCCCGACTTTGTTAAATGATGGAATGCGCGTTTTAGTTAATTACACTATTTTGGGTAACACCAACCCTAATTCTACTTACGATTACAATGTAAAAATCAACGATTTATCGCAAATACTTACAAAACCTGTATTTGAGTTTACCGCCGAAACATCTGTCGCTGTAGTCGATTCTGTAGGTAATGATGCTGTAACCATTGTAGATGCTTGGTTTACTGGTAACTATTTGAACGTGGAATTTGAATATGGAGGTGGAAGCACCGTTCATTTTATCAATTTGGTGTACGACCAAGAAAACCCTAAGACCGATAACGGCGAGTTTATCCTAGAGCTGAAGCACAATAAAAATCAGGATCAATACAATTATTTGCTATGGGGAATAGCATCTTTTGATGTGTCTAGCTTTAAATTGCAGGATGCTACCAAAGTTGATTTTTTGATTCGCAGCAAAAGTAAAGATGGCCAGTATAGCTATAATAAGGTAGTTAGTTATAAATATGGTACAGCCGAAGCAGCAGGTCTGTTAAAAAGTAATTATATGCCCAATAAGGCGAGCGAATTCAGTACGATTAGATAGTAATAATGAAACAATAGAAGAGGAACAGGAAAAATGTTCCTCTTTTTTATTGGGGATAATATTCTGATAGCCTATTTGTTAAAGTCTTTTTGATTTGGCGGCAACTAAAAACATGGCGTATTTTCATTTTTTAGCTTGCACGTTTAAAAATAAATTCCCTATATTTGCAGCGCAATTGAGAAAAACGCTTCTCAAAAAACAACAGAAAATAAAATAATGGATCTGTAGCATAATTGGATAGTGCACTGCGTTACGGCCGCAGAGGTTAGGGGTTCGAGTCCCTTCAGATTCACGCACTACAAGGTTAAAATCTATTAAAGGCGCTTAAAACTAAGGTTTTAGGCGCTTTT
>JAGXIO010000069.1 GCA_024635555.1 Saccharicrinis sp. | reverse complement strand
TCTATTATTTCACCCGTAATATCATCATCCTTGACGTCTATTGTCATCTCGAAATGATGTTCCATATTTTCATAATCAGATTCTGGATTATCGAATGAGAATTTACCTTTCCATTTTCCATTTAGTGACTCCATTGCTGTAAATAGTATTAGGCCTAACGTTTGGCAATATGCGCAGGCGCGCTGTTTCAAGCTAATTTAAAGTTTTTTAATTGCACTAAAGTTAAAAATATTTCGCCTTTTACAAACTACTTAAAGCGCTTACATTAATTACCTGTTGTGCATTCGTTTTTCCAGATTTCATTTGTTCGATTGATTCATAAAGTCTGTCGACATTTCTTTTTGAACTCCAATAGATGCATTGTTTACATCAAAGATATTATACTTTTACGAAGCGTAATCCCATATAACAACAAAAACCTCCATGCTTTTTTAAAAAACAATGGAGGCTTTTATGTTTCACATAGGTATATTTTACCTAATAGTTATTCAACTTTAATTGTTACCCAATATCATAGGCAAACCATCTTTGCTAGAACCTATCACCACTACTTTGGTATTAGGCGATTCGGCCAATTTTAGCGTGGCGTCAATACCTTTTTGTTTCAGTATGTTATCTGTTAAACTGGCACTGATAATGCGGTTAAAGTTGGCAATACCATCGGCCTCGATAGATCTACGCTCGGCTTCGCTTCGCTCCTTATCTAGCTTAAACTGATAGGCCAACGCTTCTTGTTCCTGCTTTAACTTACTTTCGATGGCTTCTTTTATTTGTGCTGGCAACTGGATGGAGCGAATAAGTAATGCCCTCATCTCAATATTATTGGCTTTTAGCACTTCCGATGTTTCCTTTTCAATCAAATCTTCTACTTCCTTCCGTTTACTGGCGAAAAGCTCCTCGGCGGTGTATCTTCCCGTAATGCTTCTAACAACCGAACGTACTTCGGGTATTACCAAAACTGCCACGTAATTTCTTCCAAATTTTTGATGCAACTCGCCTATACGGTCGTAAATAGGGTTGAACCTGACCGTGATATCCATGTTAATAGACATACTGTTTTTGTCCAGCACATCCATCGTTTCTTCGCGGGTTTGCTCCTTAACCTCATAAATGATAACCTGGTTCCAAGGGGCAACAACGGTTAGTCCGGCATCTTTAATGTTATTTGTATCTAAACCAATAGTATAAGGCTTAAATATCACGGCACGCTCACCGGGTTGTATAATGTGGAACATGCGGCTTCCGAAAATAATTAGCAACACAACTGCTCCTAATACTAATCCCAAAATGATAGGTGATAATTTGTTATTCATTGTATTTATTTTTAACTATTACTGCCCAAATGTACAAAATAATAATAGATTTCTTTGTTTTCATTAATTTAGCGTGGATAATCGTATTTTTGCCCTATGATAGATCTGTCAATCGAAAAGTATTACAGCAGCCATAGTTGCATGCCCATCATAGATGTAAGGTCGCCCGGCGAATATGACAAAGGGCACATACCCGGTGCGTTTAATATCCCTCTGTTTAGTGACGAGGAGCGTGCGCACGTGGGTACTATTTACAAACAAAAGGGTCAAGATAAGGCCATTGAGCTGGGATACACCTACGTTAACCCCAAGTTGCAATGGTTTTTGGATGAATCACTTAAATTTGCGCCCACAAAAAATGTGGTTGTGCACTGTTGGCGGGGTGGAATGAGAAGCCACGCCTTTGCGGAGCATCTTGAAAAAAATGGCTTTCCCGAGGTTAAAGTCATAAGCAAGGGTTATAAGGCATTCAGGAATTTTGTGTTGGCTGCTTTCGATTGCCAAGTAGACTTAAAAGTGATAGGCGGTTATACTGGAAGTGGTAAAACACATATCCTACACAGCTTAAAGGATTTGGGCTGCCAAACCATTGATCTCGAAGGTTGTGCCTGCCATAAAGGATCGGCATTCGGATCAATTGGCGAAAAAACACAGCCTACCGTAGAACAGTTTGAGAATAACTTGTTCGACCATTGGCGTAAGCTCGAGTTTAACAGACCGGTGTACATCGAAGATGAAAGCCATAATATTGGTGCCGTGAAGATGCCCATCAATTTGTATAATAAAATCAGGACAGCAAAGGTCTATTTTTTGGATCTGCCCAAAGAAGATAGGGCACGTGCCCTGGTTCAGGATTATGCAGCTATTGACGATGAAAAACTAAAAATTAGTATTCTTAAAATAACAAGACGTTTGGGAGGTCTTGTTACCAACGAAGCCATAGAAGCCCTTAACAATAAAGATTATTTTAAGGTAGCAATGCTTGCCCTAAACTATTACGACAAAGCTTATATGCGTGGTGTACTTAGCCGCGATAGCAGTAAAACTTTTTATCTAAAGCTACCCGACTCGAACCCGCACAAAAATGCCCTATTTATTAAAGATGAAATAGAAGGCAGTACAATCAATAAACCCTTAATCTATTAATCTCCTATCTAACAATCTCTTCCCGCCAAAAATAAATAAAAGGTAGCGGGATGTCATTTCATTCCATATCTAATAATCTAAAAATAAAATGAACGATATAAAATTAACACAATACAGCCACGGTGCAGGATGCGGATGCAAAATTTCGCCCAAAGTTCTCGACTCCATGTTGGTGAGCCATATCAAACCAATTATAGATAGTAAATTATTGGTAGGCAATGATAGCCGCGACGATGCCGCCGTTTACGATTTGGGCGATGGTACGGGCATCATCAGCACCACCGATTTTTTTATGCCCATTGTAGATGATCCTTTTACCTTTGGCAAAATAGCAGCAGCCAACGCCATTAGCGATGTATATGCCATGGGGGGCAGACCACTGATGGCTATTGCCATACTGGGATGGCCGGTGAACAAGATACCTGCCGAAATAGCACAGCAAGTGTTGGACGGGGGC
Organism: Saccharicrinis sp.; assembly: GCA_024635555.1. GTDB lineage: Bacteria > Bacteroidota > Bacteroidia > Bacteroidales > Marinilabiliaceae > Saccharicrinis. The sequence continues at coordinate 21,158 of JAGXIO010000069.1, read as the reverse complement.
AGGGAAGCGTGCAAAGATGCAGGTATTTTGCTGGCCGGCGGCCATAGCATCGATAGCCCCGAGCCCATATTCGGCCTGGCCGTTACAGGCAGGGTAGATTTGCACAAACTAAAACAAAATAATACGGCCACCGAAGGATGCAAACTGTATTTGACCAAACCGCTTGGGGTAGGTATTTTAACCACAGCACAAAAGAAAGGTCTTTTAAAGGAAGAGCATAAAAATGTGGCTCCCGACGCCATGAGTCAACTCAACAGCATAGGTTTTCAGTTGGCCGATATCGCCGGCGTAAAAGCCATGACCGATGTAACAGGTTTTGGTTTGTTAGGTCACCTGCGCGAAATGTGTGAGGGAAGCAAGCTTACCGCCTACATCAATTATAACGAAGTGCCACAGTTTGATATGTTAGGCACATATTTAGCCCAGGATTGCGTGCCCGGCGGAACTCACAGAAACTGGGATAGCTTTGGCGATAAAATCAAGATGGAAAATCTGGGACATATTAACCTGCTGTGCGATCCTCAAACCAGCGGTGGCCTGTTGGTAGCTGTTGAGCCATCATCTGTGGCCGAGGTGGAAAAACTGTTTGCAAAAAACAACATCCAAGCAAAATCTTTTGGTGAGCTAAGGGCAAAGGGAGATAAATGGGTGGTGGTGAATGGATAGGAACTTGTTTTTATTGCCGTTGGCTTCAGCCAACGGAAAATGGATGATGTAATTGGCTTTAGCCACATTTACCCAATCTATTTTAAAACAAATAAATGCGGCTAAAGCCATTAACTGTTCAATACTATCCGTTGGCTGAAGCCAACGGCAATGGCATCCGTCTCTACTATGAAAGTTCGGGATCACTTGTCTCCTTATCTAAGGTAGGGGGCTGGCATGCACTCAAATAAAAGCTTCATTTTTTACTGTTCGGCGACAAACGGGTAACCGAAACTAATTAGAAACCTTGCATTAACTTTCAATTACACCAACGAAAGCCACAAAGCAGAGTCTTTATACTCTTGAATGGGTTGTACACCAGTTTCGTATTTATACGAACTCACCAACATGGCTACTTCGTGTTTTAGGCCATCGATAGCATTGTTAACCAAATCTTGCCTAAAGCCTTTTACACCCATATCAAATACAAGATTGGCCGAAACCACACGGCTGATTATCTTCCCCAGATCCACATTTTTACGTTGAATAGTTTTAGGTTCGATAACGAAATTAATAAAACTGCTAAAGTGCTTGGCAACATTTTTTGTGAGTTTATAGTCTGCTAAAAACTCCGAAAGGTTTACTTGCTTTGCACGTAGCATCAGCTTATACACCACCTCTGCTATTTGCGTATATAACATGTCGTTTGAACCCTCAAATATCTGGAACGGACGCGAATCTATAATCCCTCTTGAGCTTACACTTTCGGCCTTGTAACCGTTGCCACCCTTTAGCTGAGTGAGTATTTGCGCCGACTCTTGCATCAAATCGGTTATATAGGCTTTCATGCTATTTGCCTCAACTGCATCCCCAGTCAAATTATTCTCTACACCTGCATGAACCGCGCTGCGGGCACACATGGCCGAACAAATGGTAAAAGAACTCTGAATTTTAGAGATTTGATGTTGAACCTGATCTAAGGCAATCAAAGGCTTTCCGGCAACAAAACGAGTGCGACAATGCTCAATCGCGTCATCCAACATCCGTCGGATGAAACCCATACCCATGCCCGGAAACTGATAACGACTGCGGTGCAACAAATCCATCATGAGGTTAAGCCCTGATGATGCAGGCTGAAGTTTAAATTGTTCTGGCACTATGATATCCACTTTGTTTTTTCCGTAAGGGATGGGGTAAAGCCCCAGGTTGTTATAATATTCCTCCACAACAATTTGTTGATTGGGCTGCTGGACGTCGCACACAAAAAATTCGATATCACGAGCCAATCTACCATCCCCGGTTTTCTTCCGAGAGGTTATCAGCCAGTAATCGGCCAAACCTGTTAAGCCCTGCCAATGCTTGGTTCCTTGAATATGATACTTATCGTCTTGCTTAACGCATGAAGTCTGCATCGACAAGGCATCGCTTCCATAATCGGGTTCGGTTATCATCAACCCCCCCATATTTTGTTTGGTCAAAAAACGGTTGAAAATACTTTTTTTAGCCTCATCCCCTCCATACTTACCTACAGGCTCCAGGAAAAGAGCGATGTTAATACCAAAGGTTAACGACAGAGGCAGAGATTCGTACGAGGCAACATCCATCATGCCAAGGCATTCTTTCATCACTACCCCTCTGCCTCCGTATTCGGTAGGTATGCCCACCGATAAAGGGTTCTGTGCCATAATATCGCGCAGTACCAAGGCCGGGAAGCCCCTTTTTTGAATGAATTGCTCAATGTTATCTTTTTGGTAAAATACACTTTTTAGTGTTTTTTTAAATGTATCCAGATATTCCGAAAAGGGTACTTGTTTATTGTTCATCTGCTAATTGTTTATGTTTTTTTCTATAAGTATGGGATACTAATACCATACAATTAAACAAATGTTCATTTGGTATGATTAATTTAAACTAATTCGATAAATAGTCGAGAGCTCCTCGCTACGAAGGGTACGATTAGAAATTTAAAGTACAATGTTATTTAAGCCTTATATCTTTAGCATCATATCAAAATCTCTATCATCAAATAAAATTTTAGGATTATGCTTATATCGAACGCATTTCATTTAAATCACCTTCCCATTTTACTTTCCCTTTAAACTTTAAAAGTTCTTTCCTACTATTCTTTTTTATTACTTCATTTAGTGCATAATGAACCACATCCTTAATTGATTTATTTTGGGTGAGTTCCATGGCCTTTTTTACCAGTTCTACATCAAGGTTGATATTTATACGCTTATACATCGCTGTAGTATTTAATGTATAATAAATATAGTCAATAAATACATATAAGCTAATCATGTTCTTTTTAACATAGATAAACAAGGCATAAAAAAGATAGCGATTCGCCACTGGCTATTAGCCACCAGCCACCAGCCATTCGCCATCTGGAGCGGAGTGACCCCGAAGTAAGATAAATAAAAAAGCATCGGGATCTCGCTTTGCTCGACATCCCGCCGCCTAAAATTTGATTAGGCGGGAAGCTATTTGCCACAGGCGATTAGCTATTAGCAATTAGCCACCAGCTATCAGCCATCAGCCAATAATTACCTTATCCTTAACAAGACTCAATACAAATTACTTAAATCTATATATCTCGCCTTAAATATATCTATATAAATGTATACTTTTAGAAAGGCAATGCGTACATGAGAAAGAAATGAGACATAACCGACAAATCCCTATTATTAATTAGGTCAAACCCATTCATTTGAAATAAATTACACGTCTATGAATAGAGTTATAATTTACGTAATTGTGATAACCGTTTTGGTGCTGGTGTCGGTGAATTTGCTTCACCGTCCCGAACCTTTGAACTTATCGCAGTACCAATTAAAACAGGAATATGCCACCAAAAAAAATCCTTCGGTGGACCATACTCAATTTGAAGTTCTGAATCGGGAGTTTTCCTCGCCCCAGGAGGTAACATTGGCTTGTTTGAGTTGCCATAACAAAACGCACGAGGAGATTATCCATAGCAGCCATTGGAACTGGGAACGCGTGGCCTATGTGGAGGGTAAGGGCATATCCAAAATTGGTAAAAAGAACGTGATTAACAACTTTTGTATCGGCTCCAATACCAACGAACAAGCTTGCGCTGCATGTCACATTGGCTTTGGTATGACCAGCAACAGCTTTGATTTTACCAATGCCCAAAACGTGGATTGTATGGTTTGCCACGACGGCAGCGAGGAATACATCAAAGGTGCGGCTATGGCGGGCTATCCCGACAGGAGCGTGAATCTGAAAAAAGTAGCACAGAGCGTTAGCCGACCCAGCAAAATAAATTGCGGTAGTTGCCATTTTTATAGCGGTGGCGGAAACAACGTGAAACACGGCGACCTGGAGGAAGCCCTGCTGGCCTGCGACCGCAACATAGACGTACACATGGCACAAAACGGTATGAACATGTCATGCGTAGATTGCCATACTGCCGAAAATCACGACATAAAAGGAAAGCTTTACTCGGTATCATCGAACGATGTTAATCGCCTGAATTGCGAAGATTGCCACACCTCACGCCCTCACCTCAACGACTTATTGAACCGTCATTACAGTAGGGTTTCGTGCCAAACGTGCCATATCCCAACCTATGCTAAGGTTAATTCTACCAAGATGGCCTGGCGCTGGTCCGAATCGGGCAAACTGAAAGACGGCAAGCCTTACCACGAGGAAGATTCATTGGGCAACCATACTTACCTTTCGATTAAAGGTGAATTCGACTGGGCCAATAACGTGGAACCGGATTACTTTTGGTTCAACGGTCATGCACAGCATTACGTGATTGGCGACCTCGTAGATACTATTCCGGTTCAGATCAACAGGTTGCTGGGTTCGGCAAAAGATATGCACTCAAAAATATATCCGGTAAAAGTGCACCGTGGCGACCAGATTTACGATCCCGAAACCAATATGTTGATACAACCCAAGCTTTATTCTCCCGAAAAAGGCGACAGTGCCTTTTGGGTAGATTTTGACTGGAACCTTGCAGCCGAAGCAGGCATGAAACGCGTGGGGCTTCCTTACAGCGGAACATACGATTTTATTAAAACGGAAATGTACTGGCCAATCAACCACATGGTTGCACCCAAAGACCAAGCCTTAACCTGTACTGAATGCCACACAAGCGAAAACGGACGTTTGGCAACACTATCAGGATTTTACATGCCGGGCCGCGACCGAAACCATTGGCTAGATTTATTTGGCAACTTGCTTTTTTGGGGTTCGATGATTGGTGTTTCAATTCATGCGCTGGCTCGTATAATCAATTCGATACGCAAAAACGAAGTGGAAGCTGAAGAGATAAATACAGATAGTTAGATAAGAGATAATAGACATTTAGATAAGAGATATTTGAAAGAGACGATTAAATTAGGGATTCAAAAATTAAAGATGAGAGATATGGAATGAAATGACATCCCGCCACCTATTATTTATTTTAGGCGGGAAGAGACGTTTAGATAACCTGCCTCCCATTAAGATTACGAGACAGGTTGTGGCAGAAAAGGAAATATAAGATAAAAGTTTCAATATTTTGTATAACCTACTAACTGCCTACCCCGGATGGGGTAGAATATGAATAGCCCCGGGTTTTAACCCGGGGTGGGTATGACAACATGCTAATCCGACGCACCACCAATCTGATTATATAATGGCAGCAACCATGCGTCGGAACGAAGCTAGATACTAATGAAACCAACTCTTTACATTGACAAATTACATTGTGATTTGTATATATCAAGACAGTTGAAAAATTAAAACTTAAAAACACCACACCTATGGCTAAAGTATATATCTACAAACAATTCGAACGGTTTTGGCATTGGAGTCAGGCTGTTCTTATCTTCTTTTTAGCACTGACCGGCTTTGAGATACACGATTCTCTTCATCTGTTCGGATTTGAAAAAGCGGTGGCTTTTCACCGCTCAGCATCCTTTCTTTTGCTGGGATTAATTGCTTTAAGTATTTTTTGGCACTTTACCACCGGCGAGTGGAAGCAATACATCCCGACCCTTTCGAAATTCCGGGCTCAAATACTTTATTATACCGTAGGGATGTTTAAAGGTGCTCCCCACCCTACCATAAAATCGGCTCGCAAAAAGCTGAACCCCATACAAGCCGTTGTTTATCTTGGCTTTAAATTGGTGATGGCTCCCATGCTTATTCTTTCCGGATTGTTGTACATGTTCTATAAGTCATTCGATGTTAACAACATGGTTGTGGCACTTAACATCCCTTTAGAGTGGATTGCGCTTGTTCATACCCTCGGGGCGTTTTTGTTAATGGCCTTTGCCGTGGTACATGTGTATATGACCACCACCGGTCATACCGTAACCACTAACATTAAAGCTATGATAACCGGTTGGGAGGATTTATCCGGTGCTACCGGAGCGCATAATGACGAATCTAGTGAGGATAAGCAGATTTACGAAAATGAATTAGAAATATCTAAAAACAAACACCATGAGTGAAGCACCAAAAAAATATATGAATCCCTATTTGGCCGGGTTCTTTTTAGGATTTGTGTTGCTGGCCACTATTTATATTACCGGTCGTGGGCTTGGCGCCAGTGGGGCATTTAAAAGCGTGGTTATTCAAGCCGTTAACACCGTGGCACCCGAACATGCCGCTAGTGCCGATTATTATGCCGATTACAATGCATCCAATCCCGAAGGCCCTATGAAATCGTGGTTGGTATTTGAGATGCTGGGCGTACTAATAGGCGCATTTTTATCGGCCGTGGCTGCCAACCGGGTTTCGCTTAAATTAGAAAAAGGCCCGGGAGTGAGAAATCGGACGCGTATCATCGCAGCCATCATCGGCGGGATCCTGTTTGGCTTCGGCAGTCAGCTGGGACGGGGATGTACCTCGGGCTCGGCTCTGAGCGGCATGGCCGTGATGTCGTTTGGTGGTATCATTACCATGCTCGCCATATTTGGAATGGCGTATATGACGGCGTATTTTTTTAGAGGTTTATGGATTAAAAAACAATAGCTATGGGACCCTTAGTACCAGATATTATAAGTGGCGAATTCAACTTTATGATAGCCCTGATTGTAGGAATCGGATTTGGATTTGCCCTGGAGCAAGCCGGCTTTGCTTCCACAAAAAAATTAGTAGGACTTTTTTACGGATATGATTTTACCGTCCTAAGAGTATTCTTTACCGCCGGCATAACCGCCATGGTGGGCGTTGTTGTATTAAACCACCTCAATCTGCTGGATGTAAGCATCATCTATATTAACCCCACTTTTTTGTGGTCGGCACTTGTAGGCGGGGCAATCATGGGGCTAGGCTTTATCATAGGCGGCTTTTGTCCCGGCACCAGTGCCTGTGCCGCCGCAACAGGTCGTGTTGATGGATGGGCATTTCTATTGGGTGGCACCATCGGCATCTTTGCCTTTGCCGAGGGATTTCCCTTGTGGAAAGACCTTTACCTGGCCGAAAATTGGGGCCCCGTTTTAATGTTTGAGCAATTCGGCCTTAGCCGCGAAGTGTTTGGCGTTATCATGATACTGGTGGCCGCAGCATCTTTTGTAATGACCCAGCTTATCGAAAACAAAGTGAACGGTAAAGAAACCCGGTGGTTTAAGCCCGTCATCATCAAAAATACCATTCTTGTGGCTACACCCGTGCTTTTGGTTATCATGGTGATGACAACCCCTAACCGCACCGAGGTGATGAACACCCGTATCGACGAAAAAATTGCCGCCGGCGAGTGCAACCCCCAAATGATGGATGCGGATAAATTGGCCTACGAATTAATGAACCAGTATTACAAGTACAATGTAATTGATGTCCGCTCGCCCCAGGAATTCGAGGCTTTTCATATCCCAACGGCCATAAATATCCCATTGGATGATATGCACGAGTCGAGAAACCTGAGCATCGTAATTCAAAATATAAAAATCAATGTTTTTTACGGTGCCGATATAAATCAGTCGCAGCGGGCTTGTATGGTTTCAAAGTATTTTGGCAAATCGGATAACTTTGCACTCAAGCTAACAGCCAATGAATTCAACCAGCAGTATTTTCAGCTGAGTCAAGTAAACTTTGAAGGTTCTAAATCGGAGGTGGATTTATTTAAGTTCCGACAAGAGGCCGGTGAAAAACTGAAGGAAATAGGCGAATCCGTGGCCAACCTGGACAAACCGGTTGAGAAAAAGGAAACGCGGGTTAAAGGAGGGTGCAGTTAATTAGTGGCTATAAGAAAACGAGACAATTCTCTTTTTTAATACCCCTAACTCTCCCGTAATGCTACGGGAGAGTTAGGGGTATTAAAAAAATAGAGCATTTTCTTAGATGTACTAATTGGAAAGTATTTGTCGATAATTAAATACATCATCGAGAATTAATATTACTCAGTAATTAAACAATTGCATGCTGTAGATACATCTACACAGAAGGTTTATTTATCTACACCTCAAATATATTCATCTACTGATCCATATTTCCAATCTACATAATAGAATCAAATCGCGACAGACTAATATTTAGTATTTACAAATAGACTTTACATGTATAAATAATAATATTCAATTTCTATTTAGAATCAAAGTCCCTATTAATCATTTTTTTTGACCGGGCTACTCTATCATTCTTTTGCTTAAGGTACACACTGCGGTACCCTTTTAAGCGTTCCGAATTATTACGAAACACATATCTCCCACATGCTCTTATTTCATCTACCTTCAATTTTAAAAGAGAGAAGATTTGATCGCGTTTAATTTTATTGGGGCTAGTAGTGAGGGCTGCACTTTTATGTCCATGCAATTCAGGCAATTCTTTGGCCACCTGTTCGGCACGGGCTAGTATTGAAAAATCAAAACCAATGACACTTAAAAGATCGGCATGTACCTTACCCATATGTATTAGTAAATTCATATTAGCGATAAAGTCGTAAACTTTACCAGGAAAATTTATTTTGCCCGTTAATGCCAACAAATTCTCATCGTGCCGGAAAGCAAATTTGAAGTGGCGAATGAGTTGCCTTCCCAATACGACTCCTTCTGGATCCTTTTTTGATTCCAATTGGCGATTTCATCTTTAGTCAATTTTGATTCATTCATCCATAGGACATGAATATTTCGAGCTTCCTCCAAAAGGATTTCGGCTTCCGAGAGTGTGCTAATATTAAGCCCTGCCGTACGCAGCAAATCTTTATCGTGTTGTGCCCAAAGAATAAATTCGCCACACTCCTGCAAAAAGGTGGCGTAGGAAAGTCCTATTCGTTTAATAGATTTCAGTGTTATGGAATAGGCTTGCTGTAACAACTCATCTTTAATTTGCGAATCACCCATGATTAGGATTATTTAATTTACTTGCCTAAAATTAATTAATCCATATTTCATTTCCACATTATTTATTGTGCCAATTTATTTAAAAGGAAGAAAATTAGTTCGCAATAGATTTTAATCGCCTCTCTTCTTACGTCTATTTATTAGCAAATTGCGAATTTTCAACAAACAACAAACCAAACACTTAACGAAGGACAACCGCATTTAACGCTTGTAATAAGCCATTTTTTGATAAAAGCCCTTAACTTTATACCTGATAACCTTTCAAAAAAGCAAATCATGTCCATCATTTACCATCCACAAAAATATAAGATTGCCGACAAAGCCCAACAAAATTTTATTGATGACAATGAAATCAATGAAATTTTAGACGCCGCTCAAAACCCTACCAAAGCGCAAGTGCGTGAAGTGATTCAGAAATCACTGAATAAAAACCGACTTTCGTTACAAGAAACAGCCATTTTGGTAAATGCCAACGAGCCCGAACTGATAGAAGAAATAAAAAATGCAGCCAAAGAACTGAAAGAAAGGGTTTATGGCAAACGCATCGTTCTTTTTGCCCCCTTGTATATTGGTAACCTATGTATTAACAATTGTACTTATTGCGGCTTTAGTGCCGATAATAAAGCCCAAAAACGAACTACCCTCACCGACGATGATTTAAGAGAAGAAGTAAAGTCGCTGGAAGATGCCGGGCACAAACGCCTTATCCTGGTTTACGGCGAGCACCCTAAATACAATGCCAAATTCATAGCCCAATCCGTAAAAACTGTTTATTCGGTAAAATCTAATAAAGGCGAGATCCGTCGGGTGAACATTAACGCCGCCCCCTTGGATGTAGAGGGTTTTAAAATAGTAAAAGCATCCGGCATTGGCACTTATCAGATTTTTCAGGAGACCTATCATCACGAAACCTACTTGCAGGTACATAAAAGCGGGCTGAAGAGAGATTACGATTGGCGCATCACCGGCCTCGACAGAGCAATGGAAGCCGGCATAGACGATTTGGGCATAGGCGCTTTGCTGGGATTGTACGACTGGCGCTTTGAGGTGCTTGGTCTGCTAAGGCATGTTAATCATTTTGAGGCTGTATTTAACGTTGGCCCGCACACTATTTCCTTTCCGCGCATTCAAGCCGCATCAGGTATTGAGGTAGATAAAAAATGGGCTGTTTCGGATGATGATTTTACCAAACTGGTGGCCATACTTCGTTTAGCGGTTCCTTATACGGGCTTGATATTAACGGCTCGCGAGCCCGCCTCAATCCGCGACGAAGTGCTACAATATGGTGTTTCGCAAATCGACGGCGGAACCAATATCTCCATGCAAGGATACTCAAACTTAGAGAACAAACAGGACATTGACAAAGAGCAATTTGAAATTAAAGACGACCGCACGCTCAACGAAGTAATGGAAGAACTGGTAGATAACGGTTTTATACCCTCTTTTTGCACGGCCTGCTATCGTCTGAACCGCACCGGCGAGCATTTTATGGAATTTTCGGTACCCGGTTTCATCAAACGGTTTTGCCAGCCCAATGCCATGTTAACATTGGCGGAGTACCTGGAAGACTATGCTCCCCAATTGACCAAAGAAAAAGGCTATCGACTCATTGAAGAAGAACTGCTTAACTATGAAGACCCCAACTTCAAGGAAAAACTAGTGGAGCGTTTAAGCAAAGTCAAAATGGGCGAACGGGATTTGTATTTCTAAAAAAATGCGCTATTCATGAAATCATGAATAGCGCATTTTTTTCAACCCGCTTTCAGCGGGAATAATGATTAAAAACATTGAATAAGATCAGATGCACAGTATTAGGAAAACCAAATCAAAAATTACACACTACTATAATCGTACTTAACCTTAAAAATGCACGCATTTTTCACTTTCCGCTACCATAGGCGGAAAGTCGAAAAAGTTTAAGTAAACTTTTTCGAGGGTTAACCCTCGATTCTGCTTAGGCAGAATCGGCCTTTGGTGTCCTATTCATAAAATTTATGAATAGGGCAGGTTAAAATTACAACATGTCTTTAATCATCAAGAGTAACCTATCGCCATAATCCTCGTACAACAATCCACTATAAAATGGTTAACGATGAAAGTAAAGTTATTATTGAGTGCGATAGCACTGACTATCGGTTTGTACAATTGCGATATAATTGAAAAAACAGACGATGCCACCAACACCGCTGAGGCGATTGTGGCAATGGGCGAATATTCGCAGGCAGCATGGCACTTTCAGGCTATGAGCGTTGCCAGCGAAGAAGCTGTTTTAAGCATTGAGAATATGCCCACTGGGACACTGAAATCTAAAAGCCCCGAAATTAATATTGAACAGGAAAGTTGGGGAACATTTCCAAAAACTATAACTGTTGATTATGGCACATCCGGATTGCTTGGTCTCGACGGTGTTACCCGCAAGGGCAAACTGTACATAGAATTACAAAATGCCTGGTATGGCGTTTTAGGTTCCGTTCAAATAACAACCCTCGAAGATTATTATCAAAACAACCATAAAATTGAAGGTGTGCGCACGGTGGTAAACACAGGCAAAAATAATAGCGGTAAGATAACCCACAGCGTTAAAATAGAAGGTGGGAAAATTAACAATCCTGCCGGCCAAATCATCCTATATACACAGGAAACCATACGCACATGGATTAAAGGAGACGATACACCCCTAATAATTGAGGACGATGTTTATACTATATCGGGAAAACAAGAAGGCACTTGCACTAACGGGGTGAAATATAGAATGGACACCAGAAATAACTATCCATTGGTGCTTGAATTAAGTTGTGCATACATTAAAAGTGGTATTCTGGATATTACGATAGCCAATACACCTGCCATGTACATCGATTACTTTACAGATGTGAACGACGATAACGTGGCCGAATGCTCACCAGAAGCCAATTTGCACATCGGAAACAATACCTATAAAATTGGCAGCAGCGAAAATTAACCCGCACAGTTGTTTATTGGCTATTTAAAAATGAGAGTTTGCTCCAAAATACGCACAAACACCCCTGTTGACCAAGGTTAATAGGGGTGTTTTATTTCCCGGAGACTTAGCCGTCATAAACTATCCTTTGTTTTTTTTGTTTTGTAAGTCAACAGGCGATTTTTTTCGTAAAATCTCCCTATCTTAATGGCTATCTTATCATTTAGAAAAAACAATTATGGCAGACTCTAAAATCCGAATTCAAGACGCATTAGACTATCATACCAAAGGCTCACCAGGAAAAATTGAAGTTGTTCCAACCAAGGCCACAAAAACCCAGCGCGACTTGGCATTAGCCTATTCACCCGGCGTAGCGGAACCCTGCCGAAAAATCGCCGAGAATGTAGAAGATGTCTATAAATACACCGCTAAAGGAAATCTGGTGGCCGTAATATCCAATGGCACCGCCGTGTTGGGATTGGGCAATATTGGTCCAGAAGCTTCAAAACCCGTGATGGAAGGTAAAGGCTTGTTATTTAAAATTTTTGCAGGTATTGATGTTTTCGACCTTGAGATAAACTCTACCGACATCGAAGAATTTATCACCGTGGTAAAGGCCCTGGAGCCTACCTTCGGCGGCATCAACCTCGAAGACATTAAAGCACCCGACTGCTTTGAGATAGAACGCCGCCTTAAAGCGGAGCTCAACATTCCCATCATGCACGACGACCAGCATGGCACAGCTATCATTTCGGGTGCAGCTCTAATCAATGCCTTAATCGTATTAAATAAAAAAGCAAGCGACGTAAAGGTGGTGGTTTCCGGAGCAGGCGCTTCGGCACTATCTTGCATTAAAATTTTTATCGAATTGGGAGTGAACAAAGATAATATTGTGGTCTGCGATTCCCAGGGTGTTATCCGTTGCGACAGAGAAAAACTGTCACCCAGCAAAAAAGAATTTGCCACCAATAAAGACGTACATAACATGGACGATGCCATTGTAGATGCCGATGTGTTTCTTGGGCTTTCGCAGGGCAATGTGATGACTCCCGAAATGCTTATGAAAATGGCGCCCAACCCCATTGTTTTTGCGTTGGCCAATCCCGACCCCGAAATAGATTATGATTTGGCCATGGCAACACGCAGCGATTTACTGATGGCTACGGGACGTTCCGACCACCCCAACCAGGTAAATAACGTTCTTGGTTTTCCGTTTATTTTCAGAGGTGCTTTAGACGTAAGAGCCACCGCCATTAACGAGGCCATGAAGCTGGCGGCTGTAAAAGCTATTGCCGATCTGGCTCAAAAAGCCGTGCCCGATGTGGTAACAAAAGCCTACAATCAGGAAACAATGTCGTTCGGACGTGAGTATATTATTCCCAAACCGTTGGATCCCAGATTGCTCACCGTAGTTGCTCCGGCCGTGGCCAAAGCAGCCATGGAAAGTGGAGTAGCCAAAAACCCCATTACCGATTGGGACGAGTACAAAACCAGTTTGGTGAAACGATTGGGCAACGACGATCAGATTATCCGTCGCCTCACCAACAAAGCCAAACAAAACCCAAAGCGGATTGTTTTTGCCGAAGCTGATGATTACAGAGTACTGAAAGCTGCACAAATAGCCTTGGACGAAGGTATCGCTATTCCTATTTTATTGGGCGATGAAGACAAAATAAAAATGCTGATTGAAAAGCACCAGTTGGATTTGGGCAATACACAAATCATCAATCCACATAGTAAAGCTTGCGCCGAAATGGTGGAACGATACGGAAGACTGTTCCATGAGAAACGGAAACGGCGGGGATACAACCCTTACGAGTCGGCCAATGAAATGAAAAAACGTAATTACTTTGGCTGCATGATGGTTGAAACCGGTGAAGCCGATGCCATTATCTCAGGTATCAGTCGTAAATATACACAAACCATCACGCCGGCACTACAAATTATTGGCACCTCCGATCCCGACAAAAAAGTGTCGAGCATGTATTTGATGCTCACCAAACGAGGGCCTTTGTTTTTTACCGATACCACCATGATTCCTAACCCCACCTCGGAGGAACTGGTAGACATAGCCTACCTTGCAGCAAGTGCCGTGCACAAAATGATGAACATTGTGCCCAAAGTAGCTTTTTTGGCTTATTCAAATTTCGGTTCTTCTGACGATCCGGAAGCCAAACTGGTGCGTAAAGCGGCCGCCTTGATGAAAGCCAAACATCCACAAATCATTTCGGATGGTGAGATACAGGCCAACTTCGCCTTTAATCAGCAGGAGCTCAAGGAAAACTATCCCTTTACGTCTTTAATCGACAATGAGCCAAATGTATTGGTGTTTCCAAACCTAAGCTCGGCCAATATTGCCTATAAATTATTACAAGTGATGAAAAGCGCCGAAGCCATAGGCCCTATTATTCTGGGAATGAAACGCCCCGTACATATACTGCAAATGGGAGGCTCAGTGCGTGAAGTTCTGAATATGATTACCATAGCCACCATTGATGCACAGATTAAAGGGTCAAAAAGCTCGGCAGGTAGCAGTTAGAGGTAATCAGTTAACAGTAATCAGTTAACAGTAATCAGTAAGCGGTAATCAGTAAGCAGTAATTAGTTAACAGTAAGTCCTTTCACAATAAAGGTTGACAATATTTTATATGATTCAATTATCAGGTGAATCGTATAAGATTAGAATCAATTAAAACTTCGTCGTAATGTCATTTGGCCGATATATTGCAGTAATATAGGGCTGAAATCCCGTCCTGTAAAAGCCTATGGTGTAACCAAAGGTATGCGTGCGGATGCACAAAAAGGGCTGAACCGTGTCCGGTCTATGACGGAGCCCGTTCCGTATCCCTTATCAACCCATATTATGCAAAGGCCTTACGTAAGGTACGCCATGTAATAACCACCACAGCCAACAACCACAAAATGGCCCATACGGCTTGTGGTAGAATAGGCACTATTTCGGTGAACATAGCCAAATCGGACGAAGGGCCTGCGTTGTAATCCATCAAAATATAAACAATACTCGCCGTTCCGAGGATAACCAGCCAATTGGCTGCACTTACCTTTGATTTTTTACTCATCCAAAATACCAGTATCGAAAATACAATGAGCAATATGGAAGTAAACACAGAGCTGAACCACCAAACAGCCGTAAACATCATTATACCAATGATAACATACAGAGCTATAATGCTTATTTTGGGCTTGCAGATACCTATATACAATAACAAGTTTCCAAACAGGGCGCTCCCAATATAACCGCCCATTAATATCAATAACCTAATTCCTCCGGCAGTTGCCGCGTAGCCCGAACCATTGGCATGGATAAATACTTCGTGCACCTGGCCACCGGTTAAAAGGGCAAAGATGGCATGACCCAACTCGTGCAAAAAAGTAACAAATAAATTTATGGGTAAAACAATATATAACCCATACGGCACATAAAATTTGAATACCCAAAACAGCACAGCCGTTAAAATAATCAGGAGTAATTTCGATTGCATAGTCAAGTCATCTATTTTCGGACGGCAAGATATAAAAAATGCCAGTTTTAGGACAGTGGCTTTTATGCAAGATATGCGTATTTGATTTCTCAACTCTACACTTCATTTGCTATATTTACAGGCTTATTAGATTAATTTTAGTACACAATGTCAATAAAAATAAATACGGTCAACGTTATCAAAAAACAATTACAATCCCTACCCAAAGAGGTGTTGATTGAGCATTGTTTGAGAATGGCCAAATATAAAAAAGACAACAAAGAGTTACTCAACTACCTGCTCTTTGAGCAAGAGTATGAGGAAGATTACATTACTGAAATTAAAGCCGATATAAAAACCGCATTTGCCGAAATAAATAGGGAGACCTTTTATTATGCCAAAAAAAACATTCGCCGAATACATAAAATGGCAACCAAGCACATTAAACATTCAGGCAAAAAGGAAACCGAAATAGAACTGCTTATTTTTTTCTGTCTCCACATGCGAAATTGCGGCGTGTCATTTAAAGAAAGTCGCGTAATGACCAATTTATATCAGCGGCAGATAACCAACATCGAGAAAGCACTACATGCCCTTCACGAAGATATCCGAATAGATTATGAAGAGGAATTGGAAGAAATAAAAAAAGGGTTACGATAAAAACTTATTATTCTATTTGTGAAGATGTGATTCTGAACAGACTCTAACTCTACTAAATTAACGAGAGTTGTACTATAATAAAACAAAGGAAGGAGTGCTGACGCACCCCTTTCTTTGTTTTATATTCAATATTTTAACTCTAAACGACAATGCTACATTTTAAAACTCCCACAAATCGTGTTCGAAGTTAAATATATCCGTTTTAATTCTTTCCGCCTCTAACATTGCGTCCATACCAACCGCATATTTCTCAATTCCCCTGTTATTATACACATTGGATTCACGGGTAATATAGCTACCAAAAAACCTTTTCATAAAAATATCGTCGAAGGTACGACGCTGTGCATCGTTACGTGGGTTAAACACCTCGTTGCGTGCAAAAAGATCGCGAGCTTGTGGAAAATAAATCCAAAAAACCTGACTTCTAGCCATCTCCTCTGCACCGCCTTCACCTGTTGATTTAGAGTATTCGCGGATAGGGCATAAACCAAGGATACGTACATCCAGACGCGAATAGTTACGGTCGAAAAACCAAACCTCTTTTACCAGGATTTGCTTTACTTCATTGGGTTTTAGGTCGCCTGTAACAACTTGTGAAACAAATGTCCCGTCTTCCTGCTGTACCATCAAGGTATCGGCAGCAACACCCATTTCAACAAGTACCTGTTCGTAGGTCATATCTACCTTAAATTCATCGTCGTACTTTGTTGAATATGCGGTGAGCCCTTCGTATTGGATACCGTGCAACAACAATTGGATAAGGCTATATCTGCCATCCATTTTATTGATTGGATAAAATAAGGGTAGATTCATTTTTTCGCGCAGGTCGATAATCCTCCATACGGTATTGGACCACATTACATCCGCTTCCCTAACATAAGGATATGGTATCGGCTTACGATTTATCACATGCTCCTTAGGATATATTCCGTCCAAAACGTTTTGGGCCTTAACAGTAGGAATTTCTACCATTGCCACCATCATGATTATTAAGAAAAACAACTTTTTCATTTCTATATTTTTTATCAGATCACTTTAAATCGTTACCTTTATTGTTAAATAATTCTTAGTCTAACACGAATGTCATGGTACCCAGGTCTCTGGTATCACCACCAGGTCCTTTGGCTCTAATACCTTCGAAAGAAACTTTGGAGCCCGGACCCATTCCTTTAATTAATTCTTTTTGTTGTTCTGTAATCCTACCGCTCTCAGAACGTTCATCCACACTATATCCGTTTTTAATTACCGATATGCTAAAGCGGGTTATATCATATTTCAATTCAAAATCAAAGTCTTTCATTTCGGCAAAAACAGCAGCTTGAGCAACCAATATACTTTTCCCTATTTTACCTCCAGTTTGGCCAGCTACAACGGGTACAGGGTCGGGTACTCTTTTTATACGGAACTCCTGCTGCCCAATAAATTTATTTTTACCATCCAGTTGTGCATTTACACTTACCACTGATTGTTTGCCTGCCGTACCAGGATTAGGTGTAACAATGTAATTAGCTCCGCTCATTCTATGTTTCACATTGCTCATGCTGATTCTTAAATCTCTGCTTGCCACCCCTGGAACCGAAATAGCTACCGGGTTATCTACGCCCTCGTAAAATACATTCATTTTTATGGGCGAGATAACTGCATTGGGCTTTACAACCTGATACTCGTCTTCTATTGGATATTTTATATATTCCGAACCATCAGGAGATGGCATTTCAATATATCCTTTCCATTTATATTCACCCACACCCCTGGTTTGTTTCAGAATTCCTTTTCCATCAATTATATCATCAATCCTCTTCCCATCAACTATAATGGTTGGAATAATCGTAGGATCGTATGCTGCCATAAACAATTCGGCCGTATAGGTTTCACCTTCGAGTATGGTAGTTTTGTATGGTTTTACCACCGACGCTAATCTATCAAACTTATAGGAATCTTTATTAATGTTTGCGTAAAGATTGGTAACCATATCGGCCTCTGCACTCCTTACATCGCCCTGTATTTTACTTAACATGGCCATAGATGCCGAAAGCGGTATATGCTCAAACTTTGTGGACTGCCAAGATTTTTCCACATCCTTTTCACCTTTTATAGGATCGGTATTGAACATCTCTTCGTAAGCTAAAATAAATGCACTGTCCGCAGGGTCGTTCTTATCCAAAAAGCTAACCAGCAGCTCCTTAAATTTACCCATCTCACTTTTAAGCAGGGCACTCCGTTCACCACCTTTTTCCACAATCATTATTTGGGGAGCTACATCCACATTGTCCATTCCCGTATATTTATCAGGTGTAGCTTCTGGACCGCCAGCAGTATGAGCCAAAATAATTTTTAAATTCTGTATGTGCCCCACTAAACTATCCGCTGCTAATTTTATATCGTTCGCTTTCTTCCAATCATCACCAGCTTTTTTCTGATTATTTTTAAATGCATTTTCAAACTGCACATAGAGGGCCTCTGATTTTCGTTCTACGGTTCCTCGTGACTGGTTAAAACCTTCATCAAGAGTAACGAATGCCTGAAGTAACTCTCCTGACACATTCAATGCAAGCATTGCTGTGAGGAAGAGGTACATCATTCCTATCATTTTCTGCCGGGGTGTTTCTGGACAATTTCCACCACTCATAGTCTTACTTCTTTAAATTTTATACCAAATATCAATTAACGGCCTCCGGCATTCATGGCGCTCAACATATTTCCGTAAATGGTATTCAATTCACCCACGGTTTTATTTAGGTTCGACACTTGGTCCCTATAGGTCTTTGCTTCCTCAACAGTTTGTTTCAAATAACCGCTTATCTCGCCCAAACCTTGGTTTACATTATCTGTAGATTGAAGCTGTGCTTGTGATCCTTTTAACTGCAACTCATAAATAGAATTAATGGATGCAAGGTTTCCGTTAAGGCTGGTCAATTGACTGTTATATTTTTTGCTATTGTCGCTAATTCCGCCCACTTCTTGCTCCATACTCTTGGCCAAACCTGCGTACGTATCGAGTAATTGCTTACCCGACTGCGTCATATCGTTGGCTACTTTGGTACCGGCTGCTGAAATTGCACTTGCGGTAGCGGTGTACGATTGTGTTAGGGTATCCGACAATTGTTTACCCGACTGAGACATATCATTGGCTACTTTGCTGCCAGCTACCGAAATAGCGTTTGCAATAGTAGAATACGATTGTGTTAAAGCTTGTGTTGATTCTTCGATAGCTTTACCTGTTTTATCTTGTATATTACCAAACTTACCTACTGAATCGGAAGCATTCTGAATATTTTTCAGATAACTCTGCGTTGCAAGGGAAGCGTCCGTTAAATCGGCCAACTGCGAAGATGTGGCTCCCAGCTTTTTAATTCCATCCGCCAACTCGGTCACTGTTTTTTGGTCGATATTTCCGGTTTGAATCAATGCTTGTAGCTCGCTTCCACCACCACTACCACCACCACCATGGCCTGCTTTAGGTTCCAATCCAATCAACTCAGGATACACAAGACTCCAATCGGGCATTGCGTGTGGTGGTTCAAAGGCCGAAAGCGCAAAGATGATAGCTTCAGTACCTAATCCTGCAATAAGCATATATGAAGCACCTGGCAGGTGAAGTATTTTCCAAAGGGCACCAAGGATCACAACCGCGGCTCCCAAGCCATATACCTTCGCCATTATATTTTTATAGCCCGGGCTTTCTACAAATTCCGTTATGCTCATAGTTTTATTGTGTTAATCTATTAATTATTCTTAGTTTAAGTTTGATCCGTTTATGAAATTACTGTTTAGTCCCCAATATAATCTCTTACACATCTAAAACCGATAAATGATTTTGCCGAATCTTGATACTCATATGTTCTGGTTCCGCATTGTAGATAATATCCCACATCTTTCCAAGATCCACCACGAATTACTTTTCTTTTCATCACGTGTGGGTCATCTGGCAAAGCATTATATTTATAGTTCGGGTTAAAGTCGTGTGTAAAGCTATACGCCGACTCATCAAAGGCACCTGAAGTCCACTCGGCCACATTACCCGACATATCGAACAAACCAAAATCGTTGGGTGCATACGATGCTACAGCCATAGTTGTATTTCCACCATCATCTGCATAACGGCCTCTAAGTGGTTTAAAGTTAGCCAGGAAACATCCTTTATCATTACGGGTGTACATTCCACCCCATGGGTACATTTGATTTTCGAGACCTCCTCTGGCAGCATACTCCCATTCGGCTTCTGTGGGCAAACGATATTCCATCACTTCGGCTTCACCTTTGCTATTTAAAAAGTTATTTAAAAGGTGTGTGCGCCAAATTGCAAATGCTGTTGCCTGTTTGAAGGTTATACCTACAACGGGATATTCGTAAAATCCTACATGCCAAAAATACTTTTCGGTCCATGGCTCATTAAACGAATAGGTGAAGTCGGCAATCCAGCACAGGGTATCGGGATACACGTTAACCATATCTTTCATAATAAAGTTGGAACGGTCCGCAATGGCTTTCTCCTCTCCTTTTTGATCGTAGGTAACGCCTTCGTATTTTTTTGTCTCGAAATTATATCGATTGGTTTTTTTGGCAGCTTGTTGCAAATCGACCCACTCATACTCATAGTTCAATTTTCTGCTGTCGATTTCCTTTCTACGGAAAAATCTTTCGTTTTCGGGCAAAAACATTTCATCCAATATTTCGGCATACTCTTCGTTATCCCATTCAACTTCAGTATCCCATTCCAAAAGTGGAACATCCAATTCGTTTCCGAACTGATCTTCGGTTATCACGAACTCTTCAAATTGGTCGCCCAACAAGCGCCGTGCGATAGAGTCGCGAACCCAATGGATAAATTGGCGATATTCGCTATTGGTTATTTCTGTTTCGTCCATCCAAAATGAACGTTGCGAAACAGTTTTAGATTGGGATGACAAGGACCACGCTATATCCTGATCGTTTGGACCCATGTTAAAACTTCCTTGCGGAATAAACAACATTCCAAATGGGTCTGGCTCGTAAAAGTTACCCTTTACAGGTATTCCGGTAAGTTCACCTCCACCAGAATTACTACATCCGCTTAAGATAGTGACTACAATGACACTAAGAGCTAGTACTTTCTTCATAATATTTCAGACTATCGGTATTTTATTATTT
>JAGXIO010000068.1 GCA_024635555.1 Saccharicrinis sp. | reverse complement strand
TTCCTGTGTGGTGGTTATTTTCATATTGATGGAAACCAAACGTCCGATGATATCATAGGATTGAGGAAGTTCTAAAGATTTATAATCCTGGGGTTTATCCAGGAATTGCATACCTACGGGGCCTGCCACGCGACACTCCTTTAGGTGATCCCAGTTTTTAATAAAGTGGTAATTGTTATTATACCAATAAGCAGAAGCCACACCGCCTTTTGCCAACTCGCCAGCCACCCTTTCGGCTTCTTTTTGTGTTGGGAAGAAGAAATTTAGTACCGTAGCAGAATCGCCGCTTTCATCCGGTATCGGACGAAATGTAATTTGTGGGAATTTTTTCAGATAATCTTTTAGAACTTTTTTATTGCCTCTAAGCTTTTCTAGCATATAATCGAGCTTACGGAATTGTGCTAAGCCTACCGCTGCATGAAGCTCACTAATACGAAAGTTTGTTCCTAAAATGGCATGCGCTTCTGCCCCTCGGTTATTTCCCTGGTGGCTATGTCCATGATCGGAATAAGTATGCGCTGTTTCGTATATATCATCGTCATTTGTAATGATAGCACCACCTTCGCCGGCTGTAACCAATTTAAAAAAGTCGAATGAGAAACAGCCTATGTTACCAAACGTACCCAGCATCTTACCCTTAAAAGAACCGCCCAAGGACTGCGCAGCATCTTCGATAAGAATGAGGTTGTGCTTTTTACAAACCGCTACAATCTCATCTATTTGCGCCATGGCACCCACCATGTGTACCAATAAAACGGCTTTTGTTTTTGGAGTGATGGCAGCTTCGATGGACTTGGCTGTTAAACACAACGTTTCGTCCACTTCGGCAAAAACGGGCACGGCTCCAACGTTAATCACTGCCTCAACGGGGGCAATAAAAGTGAAGGGAGGAACAATTACCTCATCGCCAGCACCTACCCCTACAGCAGTAATTGAAAGTGAATCGGCTGCGGTTCCGCTAGTAACCATGTGGCAATGCTTAATGCCATGGTATTCTGCAAATTCCTTTTCAAACTGCTTGGCTTTCCAAATACCATTTCTTTCATTATCATGATTATATCTGAACAGAACCCCTTTTTCGAGGACTTCCATTACCTGTTCTTTTTCTTCTTTACCAAATATTTCTGTACCCGGCATAATTTTTATATTTTAAATTTTATATGATTGTATGAGATTTAATTAAAGGCCACTGACTAATTATCAGTTATTAGCGATTCATAAGGAATATTCAGCTTTTCATGAAGATTTCTAATCATCTTTAGTGTTAATTTCCTTTTCCTACTAAAAATTTCCGTAACTCGACTTTTATACCCCAAAATATCAGCTAAATCGCTTTTCGTCATATCCATTTGCTCCATACGGAACTTTATTGCCTCGATTGGGTCTGGAGGTCCAATTGGATAATGTTTTTCTTCATATCTTTCAATTAGTACACCTATCAAATCCGCTTCATCACCTTCTTTTGTGTTTTCTGGAGCATCAAATATTTCTTCAAGTTGCAATAAAGCTTGGTTATAATCTTCTTCCGTTTTTATTACTTTTATTTCCATGATGTTTAAATATTGTTCGCGTCCACTTTATCATAGTCATTATGTGTTCCTATAAACCGTATAAAAATCCACCCTCGCAAATAGTTTACATGGGTTATTAACCGGTATTTGTTTCCACAAAAATTAAAAACGACTCGTCCTGTTTTTAAAATACTAGCTTTGGAATATTCATTCTTGATATCTGTAGGTGATTTCCAATTAGCTTTACAGGCTTCATTATACCATGTCTTCAATTGCTCTTCAGAATCGTTATGTATTTCCCAAAAATCTCTAAGAATCTTTTTTGCAACTACTCTCATTATATTTTAAACTGTTCTGTTTGCAAAGATAATAAAACAATTACCATTTTGGTAACCGTAGCGGTTCTTATAGTATTTTTTCTAACTTTTCGTATAAGACTAGTTCCCTATTGTGACTTCGACTCTTGTATATACTGGTCATAGATATATTTATTGTCGGGTGGATTGAGGTTTAATGTTAAGCCCTTGTCCAAAGCTAACAATCTTAAAAATTCTCTTTATGTTCGCCCGTTGTCATCTCGAAAAGGATGTAAATAATAGACATTATCTAGAATTTCAGCTAATTTTTCGGCTAATTGCGGTTTGTTGTTCTTTGAAGTTTTTTTGAAATCTGATATTAAAGTATCAATGAATCGATAAGCATGTTCAAAATGTGTTGTTGGGAAAAATTGCTTGCCAGTGTTTGTTTGAACGTTGTATAAGGTATGTATGCACATATTTAAAACAATATAACAGTCAACTCTACAACTTTCGTATCTTATGTAACGTAACAGGGGCGATTTCAAAAAAATCACCCCTATATAAACATTGTATTTACTTATCCAATCGAAGGAATAACATACACGTAAATTTTGCTTACAAAATTTCCAACTTAACCAAATCCTGAACATCAAGCATACCAACCGGCTTGCCGTTGCTTACTGCGATAATATTATCCACCTGTTTTTCTTTGAAAACACCTACGGCCACATGCAATTTATCATCAATGTTGACATGAATAGGCATCTTCATTTCAAAGTCGCTCATTTTCATGCCCAACATTTTTTTGCCATGTGTATTCATTTGGCGACGTAGGTCTCCGTCGGTAAATATACCTTTTAAATTTCCATCGGCATCCACAACCGAAACAGCTCCTGTGGCATATTTAGTCATTTCGATACTAGCATCGGTAACTAAACCATCCAAACCAATAATTGGGTTTTTGTTTCCCACCACTTCACCCACTTTCAAGGTCATTTGACGGGTGTGGTTTACAAACTCGTGCGTTCCTACTTCTGTAAAGTTATTGTTGTTCAGGTTCTTCAGTATCTTCCAAGGAATGGTAATATTCTGGGCTCCCAGTTCGATGGCGTTTTTAATGTGCTCGGGATAACGAACCGACGAGAACATAATTTTAGTGTTGTAATTATACTTATTTACGAGCTTGATACAATCGTCCACTAACTTTAGAGCATCGTACCCTTGATCCTGCATACGACCTACCAGCACACACACATAAGTTGCACCAGCAGCCATAGCCATATAGGCTTGTTGCACATTGTACACCAAATGGATATTAACCATGATCCCTTCATTGCGTAACATTTTACATGCTTTGGCAGCAATCAGAGAGGCTGGTATTTTAAATACAGTTTTCTTTTTGTCTAGCCCCAAGCTCAACAAACGTTTTGCTTCGGCTACAATATCTTCGGCGGTATCGCCCAGTGCCTCTATCATAAGTACGGGCACCATTTTGGACAGTTTAACAATTGCTCCGTCGATATCAGTTATGCCATGTCGATGCATAAAAGTTGGGGTGGTGGTTAACCCATCGATAAAACCAAGTTTAAATGCCTCTTCTATTTCGTTAATGTCGGCAGAATCAAGATATAATTCCATAGTTAAATATTATTATTTTTTATGATGATAAAATTATTTTCTGGTTTGCTTTTCTATATGGTGAATTTCGATAAGAGGCTTTAAAAACTCCTCCAATTTATCCAATGGATATTGGCTGGCCGCGTCGCAAAGTGCGTTGGTACAATCGGGGTGAGCCTCGATAAATATACCATCAATACCTGCAGCTACACCAGCACGGGCTATTGGCCCAAGGTACTGACGGGTTCCGCCATTTGGATCCGAGCTGGGGATACCGTACTTGCGGATGCAATGTGTAATATCAAAAACAACGGGATATCCGGTCTGTTGCAGTTCGTAAAAACTACGTGGATCCACAATTAAATCGTTGTACCCAAAAACATAACCACGCTCCGTTACCATGATATTTTTATTGCCGTAGTGCTCTATTTTTTGTATCGGCTTAATCATATTTTCGGGTGCCAAAAACTGACCATGCTTAACATTGATAGCCTTTTGCGTTTTAGCGGCAGCCGTAACCAAAGATGTCTGCATACAAAGATATGCAGGTATTTGTATTATATCCAACACCTCAGCCGCTGCATTAACTTCCGAAGCTTGATGAACATCAGAAATTACAGGCACATCAAAAGCATCCTTCACTTTTTGCAGCATCTTTAAACCCTCTTCCAATCCAGGCCCAGGATAAAAATCTACTGAGCTCCTATTGTCCTTAATGTACGATGATTTAAAGATGAAAGGAAGATCCAGTCTTTCCGCCATTTTTTTAAGCTTTTCCGCAGTCTCCATCATAATCGACTCTTTTTCGATTACACAGGGACCTGCGATAATAAAAAGCTTGTCTTTCCCAAATTCTCGTTGACCTACTTTAATATTTCTCATGCCTTATATTTGCCGTTTTTATTTTCGAAGAAATGCATTAGGAATAATAAATTTGAACATAAATGGTATCCATATTATAATTAACGCCCATTTTTGTTTTGCAGTATTTCCGCTTGATTTAATCTTTACTTAATCACTTCGGATATAAAGACAACCCAATGCAGTAAAACACGTAAAACTTTATTTTACAAATTGCGGCAAAAATAACAAATAGTTGGCACATAATCAGAAAATAATCGCAATATATGAAAAAAGAGACGTAAAACGGGTAGCTGGTAGCTTTTAGCTAATGGCGGCGGACGAGCAGTTGAGTGGATAGGTTGTTAGGTCAATAGATTTTGATCATTGTTTGAACATGCGGTGTTGTTCACTTTATGCCTTATCTTTATGCCTTATATAAAAAAATACTACTTTGAGTTTTGATGCGAATAAAACCGGCTTGCCGATAGTTGATATTATAGACCAAGTAAAATCCACTCTTTCGGAGGAGAACACCTTGATTGTTCACGCTCCGGCTGGCGCAGGGAAAAGCACGTTGCTACCATTGGTATTAATGAACGAACCTTGGCTTAAGGGAAAGAAGATAATTATGCTAGAGCCGCGCCGTCTGGCCACCAAGACCATCGCATTGCGCATGGCCGATTTGTTGGGCGAAGACGTGGGGCAGTCGATAGGATATCGCATCCGTTTTGAGAATAGGATAAGCGAAAAAACCCGGGTGGAGGTTGTAACCGAGGGCATCCTCACGCGCATGTTGCAAAGCGACAATGCACTCGAAAATGTGGGAATGGTGATATTCGACGAGTTTCATGAGCGCAGCCTCTTTGCGGATGTGGCTCTGGCTCTTGCTCGCGAATCGCAACAAGTTATACGACCGGATTTACGCATCATGATTATGTCGGCCACGCTGGATCTGCCAAAACTTTCGGGGCTGCTACAATGTAAAATTATCGAGAGCCATGGCCGTCAATATCCGGTGGAGATAAAATATGAAGGACAAGGCGATATGATGATGTTGCCTGAGCTTACGGCACGTTTGGTAAAAAAAGCAGCAGGGGAACAAGAAGGGGATATTCTGGTGTTTTTACCTGGCGAGGGGGAGATAAAGAAAACGGAAGCCCTGTTAAAAAATAGCCTGTCGCACATGGCCATCCATCCACTATACGGACAATTGCCACCCAACAAACAGTTTGCCGCCATCATGCCCAATAAAAATGGAAAGCGCAAAGTGGTTCTGGCCACGTCTATTGCCGAAACCAGCCTGACCATACAGGGAGTGAAGGTGGTTATTGATACCGGCTTTGGCCGCACCATGCAGTTCGACCCTTCCACGGCATTATCCAAACTGGTTACTGTGGAGATTACCAAAGATGCCGCCGACCAACGTGCCGGACGTGCGGGGAGACTGGAAGCCGGGGTGTGCTATCGAATGTGGACTCAGGCCACCCAATTGCGACTGCGCGACCATCGGACGCCCGAAATTTTGGAAGCCGACCTCGCCACTTTGATACTCGATTTGGCTGTTTGGGGAATATCCAATCCCAACGATCTTGTATGGCTAACACCGCCACCACAGGGAGCGGTGGAGCAGGCTATTGAACTCTTACACCAATTGGAGGCCTTGGAAAACGGAAAAATAACCGCACATGGCAAACGTGTGAATCAACTCCCTTGCCATCCCCGTATCGCGCATATGCTATTGATGGCGCAGGACGAAGGATTGAGTGCGCTAGCCACGGACGTGGCTGCTATTTTGGAGGAACGCGATCCGCTGGATAAAGAGGCTGGCATTGATATTAACTTGCGTATAGAAGTGCTACGGAAAAATAGAACAGGAACCTTTAGCAATAAAATTTTAAAGCGGATAGAAAAGGTAGCTGCCCAATATCGTAAGCTACTCCATATTAATGTTGAGAACGATGCTGTAGATCCTTTTGAAACCGGGCTTCTTTTAGTGTACGCTTACCCAGAACGAATCGCACATGCCAAACCCGGAAACAATGCGCAGTTTAAGCTCGCCAACGGAGCCATTGCATCAGCCGGACATAAAGATGATTTAGCCCACGAAGCGTGGTTGGCCATTGCACATATGAACATGCGCGATACCATGGGCAAGATATTTATGGCATCTCCTTTAAATCCGCGCGATTTAGCACCTCTGGTAAAAGAAAGAAATTTAGTAGAATGGGATACCAAACGGGGTGGATTTTCGGCCATCAAAAATCTTTGCGTGGGCCATATCATATTGCAATCCAAACCGCTTACCAATTACGATTCTCAGTTAAAAATCGACGCCATCTCAAAAGCTATCCAAAAAGAAGGGCAGCATCTACTCAACTGGAACAAAGAAGTAACACAATGGCAAAACCGGGTTTTGAGCCTTAGGAGTTGGAACAAAGACCAGATATGGCCCAATGTGAGTACCAGTAACCTTTTAGCAGATAACCACAATTGGCTTTCTCCTTATTTATCTCAGATTAAAAAACCCGAGGATTTAAAAAAGATAGACCTGAATTTGGCTCTGCAACATCATCTTGATTTTGAGAAACAAAAATTGCTAGACAAGCTGGCACCCGAAAAAATAAGCGTACCTACTGGTTCGCATATCACTATTCAATATCAGCCCAATGGAGATGCTCCCGTGTTGGCAGTTCGCTTACAAGAGGTTTTTGGAATGCAACATACGCCCTCCATAAACAACAACAAGGTAAACCTATTGATGCACTTATTGTCGCCCGGCTATAAGCCCGTACAAATAACATCCGATTTAAATAGCTTTTGGAACAATGCCTATTTTGATGTAAAAAAGGAACTCAAAGCCCGATACCCAAAACATAAATGGCCGGATGACCCTTTGCAAGCAGAGCCGGTAAGGAGGTAGGGTTTTGGTAGGCGGAAAGCTGATGGCTTTTAGCTGCGGACAGATTTTTGGCATGGGGCGAGGAGCAACGATTTTTGGCTTAATAAAATTGAAAGCTGCGAGATACCCATGCGAGATACCCATGTTTAATATTTAATTTCTTCGGAATTGTTTCTTTCCATTTTACTTTTGAATAGGCAAACTAACTTACTGAAAAACTGCCTACTGAAGTTTGATAATTGCCGATTAAAGTCTGAAAGCTGCATAATGGATATTTTTAAACAAAAAATGCAAAAACATTATCTAAACTTCGTTGTTAGGTTTATTGAAAATAAATAAACATACTTTATTGTCTTTAAACACTATTTTAACAATCTTGCAACGTGGCAGCTCATCAAAGCAGTTTGATGTGCATATTATTCATAACTTTCAAGTAAATAAAGCATGAAACATTTGGTTTTAATAAGTTTATTCATTTTTACTCTTGTCATCGTTAGAGCGGAGAAAACAGATCAAATTGGCGTAAACGAGCATCTCGACGAGTACATACCTACTGATATAGAATTGGTAAATGTACAGGGCGACACCGTATTGCTAAGCTCTATTATAAAAGATAAGCCTACGATTTTAAACTTTGTTTATTATCGTTGTCCCGGCATTTGTACGCCCTTGATGGATGCGATTACAGAAGTGGTTAATCTATCCGACATGGATTTGGGTAAAGATTATCAGTTAGTTACTGTAAGTTTTGACTACAGTGAAACCTACGATTTAGCGCTTAAAAAGCGGAACAATTACTCGTTGCTGGTAGAGAAAGAAGGCTTTGAAGATGGTTGGCTTTTTTTTACCGGCGACAGTACCAATATTACAAAATTGACCAAGGCAACGGGTTTTTCGTATAAACGTACCGGCAATGATTTTATTCATACGGCAGGTTTGATAATTATAAGCCCCGAAGGTAAGATAACACGTTACCTGAACGGCACCTACTTTCTTCCTTTTGAACTAAAACTAGCTGTAATTGAATCTTCGAAAGGAATACCCGGCCCCACTGTAAACCGAATTTTGCAATACTGTTATAGTTACGACCCTGTTGGTCAGTCCTATGTACTCAATATAACCAAAATAGTAGGGATTCTCATGCTCATTATAGGAACAATAGTATTTATTGTACTTACCGTAAAACCAAAACGAACTAATAATTAATACCAAATATGGAAAATCAGGAAACAACCTGGAAGCACGTTAGCTTTAGGGAGCACAAAGGCAAGTACAAAGGTATTTTGGCCTGGATATTATCTACCGACCACAAGCGCATCGGATTATTGTACTTTTATACTATCATCGGATTTTTTCTTACCGGCGTATGCTTAGGTCTTGCGATGAAGCTGGAATTATTGGCACCCGGAAAAACCGTGATGGATGCCGCCACCTATAATGCTATATTTACATTGCACGGTGTTATCATGATTTTTTTGGTAGTGATACCTGGCCTCCCGGCTGTATTTGGCAATTTTATGCTGCCTTTAATGATTGGAGCCAAGGATGTAGCTTTCCCCAGGCTTAACCTACTCTCGTGGTGGGTGTATGTATTTGGAGCTATAGTTGCACTTTCGTCGCTGTTTATGCAAGGCGGCCCTCCAGATACGGGTTGGACTTTTTATGCTCCCTACAGTTTTAAAACCAGTACCAACATGCTACCGGCAGTCCTCGGAGCCTTTATATTGGGATTCTCGTCTATCCTCACCGGCATCAACTTTATTGTTACCATACATCGTATGCGGGCTCCCGGCATGACTTGGTTTAAAATGCCCTTATTTCCCTGGACATTATACGGTACCGCGTGGATTCAAATTCTGGCTACGCCCATTTTAGCTGTTACCCTAATGTTAATAGCGGGCGAGAGACTCTTAAATATTGGATTTTTTGATCCTTCACTTGGTGGCGACCCCATCCTTTATCAACACCTGTTCTGGATTTATTCGCATCCGGCTGTTTATATCATGATTTTGCCTGCCATGGGTGCTATTTCGGAAATCATACCTACTTTTTCGAATAAATCCATATTTGGCTATAAGGTTATCGTAATATCTACCTTAGCTATTGCATTTGTAGGCTACTTTGTGTGGGGGCATCATATGTTTACATCAGGCATGAGCGGCACTGCACTTTATACTTTTTCCATACTCACCTTTTTGGTAGCCATACCCAGTGCTATAAAAGTATTTAACTGGGTAAGTACCATGCACAAGGCATCCATACAATTGGACCCCCCGTTTTTTTGGGCCGTTTCGTTTCTGTTTGTTTTTATGATAGGTGGATTGTCGGGATTGGCCTTAGGTGCCCTTTCCGTTAACGTTCATTTGCACGATACGGCCTTTGTGGTGGCTCACTTTCATTACATCGTTTTTGGCGGTACCGGCTTTGCATTCATGGGTGCTATCCATTATTGGTTTCCAAAAATGTGGGGTCGCATGTACAATACGCGCATGGCAACCACCGGATGGATATTTTTCTTTATCGGCTTTAATACCCTTTATTTACCAATGTTCTTTTTAGGTGTAGCAGGTATGCCACGCCGTTATTACGATTATGTGGATCGCTTTCATGGCCCTAACATCATCTCCACTATCGGCTCTTGGGTACTGTTCACCGGATTGATGATCATCATCGTTAACCTGATACATGCAGCCAAAAACGGCCCAGTAGCAAGCAAAGATCCTTGGGGAGGAAAAACACTGGAATGGACCGTTGACTCACCTCCTACCTTTGAGAACTTTGAAGAGATACCTGTTGTTGAAAAAGGACCTTACGATTACCGATAAATATTATACTATGGATTCAAGTGCAGTAATACAAAATATTCACAGAGACGATGAAGGCTCGAAAATGGGCATGTGGTTATTTATTTTTACCGAATTACTTTTGTTTGCAGGCCTGTTTATAGTTTATAGTATATACAGATACCTTAATCCGGCGGCATTTGCGCTTGCCGCTGAGCAACTGAGCGTAACCATTGGCACCATAAATACAATAGCCTTACTTATAAGCAGTGCCACCATTGCCATGGCCAGCTCATCCATACGTTTAAAAAATAAAAAGCTAACTTTGTTTTTATTGCTCGTAACGATTATTATGGCCATCGTGTTTATGGTGAACAAGTACTTTGAGTGGATGGGTAAAATTGATCATGGCTTTTTCCCCAGCAGCCCGACACTGCAAAGTTTAGGCAGTGGCGACACCCTGTTTTTTGGTTTGTACTTTTTTATGACCGGTTTACATGCCTTGCATATAGTTATTGGAATTGTTTTGATTGCCATTGTATTTATCAGGGTAAAAAACAATAGCATTACCGATAACAATCCGGTACTCCTCGACAATTCGGGTCTGTACTGGCACATGGTTGATGTAATTTGGATATTTCTTTTCCCCTTATTTTATCTCATTACTTAATCTCACTACTTAATCTTACTGCGATGGAGAATCATAATAACACACATATTATTCCGTACAAAACCTACCTCTATATTTTGGCTGGGCTGATTGCACTCACCCTTATTTCAGTGGGGGTAACACATGTGGAAGTAGGTGAGATGAGTATAATTACAGCACTGGTTTTAGCTTCGATTAAGTCGGTATTGGTGATTGTTTATTTTATGCACCTAAAGTTTGATAACAGAATATTACAAATAGCTGTGCCGGCCATTTTCATATTGGTTGGTCTGGTTATTTTTATTACATTCCTTGACTATAATTTTCGCTAGCTATGATTGAAGGATCAATGAATAACGCTTCCAATTTTGTTGAAACGGTAGATAATGCCTTTATTTTTATATTTGGCATCTCGCTGTTTTTTCTATTTGGCATTACCATCGTAATGGTGTACTTTGTTATCAGATACCGAAAGAGTAAAAATCCTACGGCCACGCACATCGAAGGTAACACTACCCTGGAAATTATATGGACGGTGATACCGACCATTCTGGTGGTGTTTATGTTTTATTATGGCTGGTCGGGATGGAGGTTTCAAAGAGATGCCCCAGAGGATGCCATGTCCATTAAAACCATAGCCCGTATGTGGAGTTTCTCGTTTCAGTACGATAACGGACGAATCACCGATACGCTATACGTACCCATACACAAACCCATTAGTCTGGATCTCCAAGCACAGGATGTAATCCACAGCCTTTACATACCCGCTTTTAGGTTAAAGCAGGATATGGTACCCGGTAAAAAAGATATCGTTTGGTTTGAATCGGGCAAAGAGGGCGAGTATGAAATTTTTTGTGCCGAATATTGTGGCCTCCGCCATTCGTATATGAAAACAGTGGTTAAAGTGCTATCGCAAGAAGATTTTGATAAATGGAATACCGTAGATACTACTGCCGTTGTTGTCGACAACACGGAATTGGGCGTGCGCTTGGCCGGAAAAGCTATCATGCGCAAATATGGCTGTATAGCATGCCACACCTCCGATGGTTCTAAATTAGTAGGTCCTTCATACAAAGGTGTTTACGGCCACAAAGTTACTGTAATTAGAGATGGTGAAGAAGTTGAAGTGGTGGCTGATGACGAATATATAAGGCGCTCGATATACGAACCCAATGCAGAGATTGTAAAAGGTTATTCTAAGGGACTCATGGTATCCTACAAAGGTCAAGTAACAGAAGACGAGATAACCCAACTTATAGAGTATTTCAAATCCTTATCCAACAATTAAATGCTCACTTTAAAAGACATACGCACATTTGGAAAATTCTCCATCTCCATTCCCATAGCCTTTACGGCTTATGCGGGCTACGTGATGTTTGATGAACAGCTATCATGGGCCGGACTTTTGGCTTCACTGGGTATCTTCTTTATGTCGGCAGGTGCATCAGCCCTTAACCAATTACAGGAAATTAGTTTAGACGCAAAAATGCCACGTACCGAAAACAGACCGCTCCCTTCAGGGGTTATGAACAAGGGTTTGGGTGTAGCCATCATCATATTTTTTGTAATCTCTGGTTCATTGTGTTTATATCCCTTTGGCTGGTATGCTGTGCTGTGGGGCTGGATTGGATTATTCTGGTACAACTTCCTTTATACCCCCATGAAAACACGGAGTGCTTTTTCCGTTTTCCCGGGTGCTGTGGTAGGCGCCATCCCTCCCATCGCTGGCTGGGTAGCGGCAGGTGGTTCCATCCTAGATGCACGTATCCACTTTTTGGCTTTCTTCTTTTTTTTAGGTCAGATGCCCCACTTTTGGCTGCTCGTACTTAAATACAAAGACCAATACAAAAAAGCCGGTTTCCCCGTTATCACCGATGTGCTGAATAAAAAACAGGTCATCCGCATCAATTTGATTTGGTTTATAGCCACCTATATCTCGGCACTCTTTCTGCCCGTTTTTAATATGCTCGACCATCGGCTTATCATATGGCCCCTCACCATTTCGTGCATAGCCATGATAGTATGGACTTTAAAAATTACTGCACAAGTCAATAATGAAGGACACTCTTCTCATCTGCGAAAGATGTTTATTTACTTTAATTCGTTTTATCTTTGGGTGATGATATTGATCTATATGGATCAGATTTAGGTAGATTTTTAGATGAGAGATAAGAGACTTGGAGATATGGAGTTTTGTATGTTTGACAAACAGGGCAACGACATCCCACAGCATTGCGGGAAGGGACAAATGATTAGAAAAACATAAAAATTAGTCGGCTGCAGTTGGCAACCTTAGGAAAGGTTGTATTTGGTTAAGACAAATACTCATAATAATTTTCCGGTGTTATTACAACAGTCTCAACATCCTCATAGGCTTTTAAAAACGTCAGCGGAAAATTTACATTTTTATGAGACTTCCATTTTATTTCATAAGCAGTAAGTTTACCGTCAATCTCCTCAATCATATCAATTTCCTGTTGCTGCTTTGTTCTCCAAAAATAAGTATTCCCATAAAAACGATTGTAAGCATTCCATTTTTTGCGTTCGCTAAAAAAATAGTTTTCCCATAAAGCACCATTATCATTTCTTAACTCAACGGGGCTAAAATTACCTATTACTGAGTTCCGTATGCCATTGTCGTAAAAATATACCTTC
>JAGXIO010000067.1 GCA_024635555.1 Saccharicrinis sp. | reverse complement strand
GTTTCAATTGCCCTTCTTTTTGTCTTACATAATATATAAAAAAATGGAGAATAATACTGGCAATTCCCCAACGGGGGAGTTGTGCTCCTATAACAACTTGAATGTCAATACTTTAAATCCTTAGCTTGACGGCTATGGCCGGCAGGCAGGTATTATCTAACGGTCTATAGTATTATTCTTCCAATAAAAATTTTAATTGGTCCAGCATAATGGGTATGTCTTCTTGGTTTATACCGTTATCTAACAAAAAGGGTGTATCCTCCTTAAAGGTTTCAAAAAACTCATCAAACCCACGTTTCATTTTGCCAATGCCCTTTTGATAAAATTGCAAAGCTTCCTTTCGCTTGTTTTTACACCATAAAACATGCCCCATGTTTACCAAATCCTGGGTTCTTATATCTGAAATTAACAGTTTTTGATAATATTTTTCTGATTGCTCAATATTGCCTGTAACAAGCGAACACCAAGCTATCGGTCGCCAAACTTTTGTATTGGTTGTATCCAAATACTCCACCTTAAAATAATATTTAAGAGCCTGTGCATAGTCTTTTAAATCCAGATAACAATGTCCAATGGAGGCTTGTGTGTGCAAATCCTCCGGTTTAAGCCGCTCGGCAATTCGATAATACTCCAAGGCTTTTTCGGGTTGCTTTAACAGCTTGTGCATCAGTGCAATCTTTTTGGTTGTCCACAGTTGCTCGGGCTTTAATATATCCGCTTTTTGATAGGCTATTAATGCGAGTTCGTATTTTTTTAATTGTTGTTGACAATAGCCTATTTTCTGAATTATTTCTATTTGATTTAATTCTTTTACATCAATCAATTCAAATGCTTCTAAGGCTTCCTGAAAATATTCTTTTTTAAAAAGGAACTCGGCAATCTGGCGTAGGTGTTTGGTATCGTTAATGATTTGATGAATGAACCATTTGTTGTGAAAGTCCATTCTCCAAGCAAAAATATCTTCAAACTGCTTGTGCCGTGGATAGAGTTTGTAAAAGCGGTATAAGTCCTGCACATACCTGTTCGATATGATGGAGTCTTCCTTTCCGGCTTTTACTAATTTCTCGTCGGCTTCTATTTCATCCATTTGTTCCAATTGCTGCTCTAGCATCTTACCCATCATATCCTTTTGAAACTGGGGCATGTGAGGAATACTCAAAAAAAGAGAATATTTGTCGGAATTGCAAAGAAAGCCAGAATTGGCAAGGCTGTTTTGTACCGTTTTGGACGAAAATACGTTCGACTCATCTTTTAAGATGGGCCTAAGTTCTTCGTTTTCGAGGTAAAACGGAATGAGCCAGTTACTTACTCCAGTGAAAAAACTGAAGTGTTTAAGCATTTTAAAAGTGTTTAAAAACACATCGGCTCCTTCCATCTGAAGCTCGGACAGCTCCTCTAATTTACTCATCAGTTCTGGCGAATCCTGAAAAAAATCTTCCCAATCGGGGTTTTCCCCCTCATTAAACTTATCGCTAATCATGTTGTCCAAATCCAATTTGTTGCGGAGATTGGGCTGCATTTTTACTACCTCTGGTATGATTTCGTCGGTGAGTTTCTTCGATATTTTTTCTGTTTCGCGGGTACGGATTAATTGAATGACGATGGTGATCATATTGCTTTGAAAGCCCTCATCTTGTTGCAAAAGACTAAGGCGCGACTTTATCTCGGAGTATAGTTGCACTCTTGTGTCGTATTTAAACAAAATGAGCAAAATACCGGTTAGAACCCGCTGTTTTATTTCTTTGTTGGCATGATGAACAGTATCGAGTAATAGTAATGTCTTTTGAAGGTTAAATTCATTTAATGCACCCAAAGTTAAGGCCGAAACAAAAATACATCGTTGGACAAAATGAACCGATTCGTCGTTGATTATGTTTTTAATTTGTTCACTTTCCTCTTTTGATATTTTGTCGAGAACCCAAAGCTTTCTGAAAAGTTGTACGTCGGCACCCTGCTCAGTCTGCCCTGTGCCCATGGTGGGGTTGCCGATGCCTGCTTGCTCACTCATTTGTTTCTTGGCTATTTCGCTATAAAAAGTTTCTATTAACGGAAGTAGTTGTTTATGCAAACCGGCTTCTATCGATCGGCGTGTTTCGTAAAAAATATCGCTCGATAGTCTATTCTGCATTGCTCGTACAAGATTATCGCACAATTGGTAACTCGATACCAATATGTTGTTGTAAACTTTTTGCCGTTCGGGGTCGGTAACGCCCTCAACGGTATATTTGAGCATGCTCTTATAAGTGAACTCAAGGTTGTAGTGTTCGTCTATTAGGTGGCTCCCGTGATTAACTTTGGTAAGTGCACCCATTATGCTTAGTGCGTCTTTAATGCGCTTTTCGCTCAGGGCTTTTTCAATTGCAACTTGCTTTTCTTTTATATCGGATATCGTCATGATAGGTATCGTTTTTTTGCGAATCGTTTAAATTCAAATTTAGTCATATTAACCTGAACTATTCGTAAATTGTCTCGGTTAAATCGAACGCTCACTTTTTTATGATGCTAATATATTATTTTTGTTTTACACACGAAAGCATACTTTTTTAATAAGATATACTTAAATTTCGGAACAGTTAGTGTTAAATTACAAAAATCAGAAGGTTTTTATTGGGAGATATCTGTAGGGATGTAAAATGATTAAATGTATTATCCTCCCTAAATTTTTAAATGATGAAAAAAAAATACTGCACCATACTCTTGTTGCTGTTCACCTTTGTTGCTGGTGCAATTGATGCACAAGTACAAAAGATTGGTATCCCGGAAACGGAATATTATAATAGGCGGCAATATGCAGGAGCTACTCAGAATTGGGACATAACCCAGGCGGGTACGGGGTTTATGTATTTTGCAAACAACGATGGCTTATTAGAGTATGATGGGGCAAATTGGAGGGTGCTCAGTCAGATTAAGAATAGTATTGTTCGTAGCGTATTAGAAATTGGAAACAGGATTTACACCGGCTCATTTGAGGAGTTGGGATATTTTAAGTACGACTCACTACAGCATTTTTATTATACCTCCTTGTGGGATGATACACTGCCTCAAGGGCTTGGCTATATATGGGATGTGCTTAGTTGGAATGATAATGTGGTGTTTAGATCGGAGCAAAGTTTGATATTCTTCAAACAGGATAAGTTATTCAGAATAATTGATGCGCCTTCCAGATTTACATCTGCATTTGTTGTAAACGGATTGTTATTGGTGCACGACACAGAAGCTGGCTTGATGGAGGTGAGGGGGGATAAGATTTTTCCTGTAGCAGGCGGTGATGTTTTGATTAACCATGAAGTAACCACCATACTTGCGTTATCGGACAGTAAGTTTGTTGTGGGGACCATGAAAGAAGGCTTGTTTTTATGGGATATGCAGCGCATGTTTAAATGGGAT
Source organism: Saccharicrinis sp. (assembly GCA_024635555.1). Classification (GTDB taxonomy): domain Bacteria; phylum Bacteroidota; class Bacteroidia; order Bacteroidales; family Marinilabiliaceae; genus Saccharicrinis. The sequence goes on along the minus strand of JAGXIO010000067.1, from coordinate 2,690 downwards.
GTGGAGTGTAATGGATTGCTAAAACAAGACAATATTTTTTGTGGACAAAAGTATAACGATGATTTTTTGGTATTTGGTACTATTCAGGGTGGCATTGTAATTACAGATTCCGACGGTAAAGTTTTTATGCAAGTTGATAAGGATAAGGGACTTAAAAATAACACTGTACTAAGCATTGCTATCGATCGCGAAGGGAATATTTGGGCGGGTTTAGATAACGGGATCGTCAGGGTGAATTTTAATTCGAGTGTTAGTTTTTTACAGGGATATTATAATTTGGGAACGGGATACTGCATAGATAGTTATCAAAGTGATTTTTACTTTGGTACTAATCAAGCACTCTTTACAATATCCGATAAAAAATTTTCGGATCCGTTGAAAAACAGGAATGATTTTGTTCGCATTACAGGCACTGAAGGACAGGTTTGGAGTTTATTTCATGATAACAACAATCTGTTGTGCGGTCATCATCAAGGGGCATTTCGTATTCAAAATAAAAAAGCGATTAAGCTTACACCACAGGGGATTAACGGCGTTTGGAACTTTAGACCCGTAAAGGATAAACCAAATTTGCTGCTTTCGGGCACTTATATGGGTCTGTGCGCTTTTGAAAAAATAGATGGTAAATGGAGATTTAAAAATAAGCTACAAGGTTTCGACGAGTCATCAAGGTATATGGAGTGGGACAAGAATGGAAGTTTATGGGTGTCGCATGGGTACAAGGGGGTGTTCAAGTTAGGTTTTAACCCGGATTTTTCCGTTGTAACTCAAGTGGATACCTTTCAAAAGGAGGCATTTCCTGGAAATCATGCCAGCTTGGTACTTTCCAAGGTACGCGGTAAGTGCGTTTTTGCCAGTGCCGATGGTATCTTTAAACTTGCCGATAATGGTGATGTTTTTGAAAGGGATGAACTATTTAATTTGTATTTTGAAACAGGTAATTTTCCAAACTCTTTACAAGAGGACAGTTATGGCAATATCTGGTATTTTTACAATAACAGTGTTGGCGTGCTCCGATATATGGAAGATGGTTCCTATGCAAAGATTGAAAATCCATTTCTCCCTTTAGAGCGTAAGTTGGTGAGCGGATTTGAATTTGTTTTTGTACAAGACAATCAAAATGCCATATTTGGTATCGAGGACGGTTTTGCACACTATTCATCTTACGATAAAAAAAATTATCAAATACCTTTCAAAATTCATGTACGCGTTTTTAAAGAAATGTCAGATACCCTAAGCTATAGTTTTAATAGTTTGGAAACTCAAATGAAGGGTTCGGGCTTGATGCCGCGCTTTAAATTTAAGAACAATACTTTTGATGTGAGTTATGTGGCATCCTTCCTAGAAGGAACTGCCGTGCAATATTCAACTATTTTACAAGGGGCAGAACCAAGCTACTCCGATTGGTCAGAAACTAAAACCAGAACTTTTGCCAACTTGCGTGAAGGAATATACAGGTTCGGAGTAAAAGCAAAAAACAGATATGGAGTAGAAACGAAGCCCATTTATTTTAGCTTCGAAGTGATGGCCCCTTGGCATAGAACCGTTTATGCAAATTTAGCTTATGTTACACTACTGGTAGCGCTAATTTTCATCTTGCTGTTTTTTATAAATCGGCGCGTGAATCTGAGTAGGGCAAAAGAAGAGGTTAAGCAACAGGAAAGATTTAAAGTGAAGGAAGAGCAACTGAAAAACTCAGCTTTGCTGGCGGAAAAAGAAATGATTAAAATGCGCAACGATAAGCTGCGTGGCGAAATGATATTCAAAGAAAAGGAATTAGCCAACTCTGCCGTGCATCTGATACAAAAGAATGAGTTGTTGTCGGATGTAAAATGGAGACTCAAGAAGTTAAACAAGATTCAGGTTACCCAGGGGGTGGGCGACAATGAAGTAAACTCCATCATCAAAAAAATAAACCGTGAACTGGCCGACGAAAACAACTGGGAGGTGTTCGAAATGCACTTTGACCAAGTACACGACGAATTCTTAAAAAAAATAATGCGACAGCATCCTGATCTCACCCTCAGAGAGCAAAAATTGAGTGCTTTTATAAAAATGGGTATGTCGTCAAAAGAAATTGCTACTTTGATGAGTATCACCACCCGCGCGGTTGAAAATAACCGTTACAAACTGCGATTGAAATTAGGGCTGGGCCAAGGGGAAAATTTATCGGCTTATATCGCCAGGTTGTAATCTAACAAAAATTAAGGATATAGGTTTTTACGTATCCTCTGGCAAACCTAAGTTCTTCTCATAACCCTTCAACATACTACCAGTTTATTTTGCCCCATTCCACTATTCTCAACCCAACGGTACCGAATCAAAATACGTTAACAATTGTTATAATTTAATTTTGTTAAAAAATGATCAAAGTGAAGTGTGTAAAGTATCTTGAATTGTCAGGTATTTTATATATATAATTGATAAATAGTGTATTGTAATTTTTGGTATGAGGTTTTAATGAGGTGGCAAATGAAGTGTGTTGAGGTTTTTGTGATGTGATAAATTAGCTTAAATTAACGTTTAGCCGCACATTTGCATTAAATCAATTTAAAATCCATAAGCAAATGAAAAATTTATTAGGAACAATTTTCCTGTTATTGTGCACCTCCATACTATGGGCACAAGAAACTACGGTTACAGGTAAAGTAACATCCGGGGATGATGGCATGGGTATCCCAGGAGTTAGT
>JAGXIO010000066.1 GCA_024635555.1 Saccharicrinis sp. | reverse complement strand
CAATGAACTTACATCGCATCAAAAAAAGGTTGAAAATGTGATATCAGATCTTTTGGGAAATCAGGCAAAATCGGGCAAAGAGGTTGAAGAAACACATAGCATTGTCAAATTTATCAACGATATGTCCGACCGTGTAAAAATTATGGGTCTGAATGCCTCCATTGAAGCTGCTGCAATTGGTAATAATGGATACAACGGAAGCAAGAACAATACAGGAGCCGGTTTTCGGGTTTTGGCCAATGAAATCATTAAAATGTCGGACGAAACCAAAGTTCATTCCGGTGAAATTTCCAACGTAATAGATCGACTTTCTACCTCCTTCGAATGCATAGAAAGTGGAAAAACAGAAGTGGAAACGGCAACCGATCAATACCTCCGAACGATAAAAATGCTGGAGGACGGACTTCAAAAAGTGGAAGAAGTGGCCGAAACTTTGAACGGGTGAAAATTACCAAGGAAAAATGCATCAACAATAATATTACCATTGTTACTAACACCTACACCATTTGGATTTAACATTAATGAAGATGTGTCTTGTGCAGTGGATACTCGACCTTTTAAATCAACATGATAGATGCGATCTAATTTTGGAAGCATTGAAACTTCTATTTTTAAAAAACCCTTAGGCACTAAAAAATAATAATTAACCTTATTTTATTAATCTGTCAAAGAAGAGCTGATCTCAATAATGGAGACCGATCGCTTGGGTATATCCAATTTTATTTCAGAATTGTCAAATTTTTTATCCGCGTATTTGGATATGCAAGCTAGTTTTAGTGGATCATCACTGCAATAATTCTGATTGTCAATATTCCCCGAAAAAAGAAAATGACGGATATTTCCGGAATCAACATTCAAAGAGGACAAAACAACGGTGACTGGAATGTCATCATTAAAGCTTCGATTGATCACATGAAGGAACAACACGTCCTTATTTCTGGTTGCAATAACATCAAGTAGCGCTACATCCTTTGCAGGAGATATGCCGCCCATTTTATAAGGTTGATCATAGTGGGGATTATTGACAATCTCAATATCGATAAGTTCATCACCGTGATGATTTGAATAAAAACCCGTTATTTGTCCGGTAGGAAATGGCCGGGGAGGATGCTCTGCTTCAGGGGAAACGCGGATACCGGTAATCCCCCAAGAGTTACCGATCAACATGGATTGAAAGCCCATCTTTATATGTTTGGCATTTCTCATCATGGCATGTATAAACCCTGCTGCCCCAATCCCTTTAATATAATGCGAGCCCAGATTATCCTGATTGACCGAATTACCTCCCCACCAACCGTTCCAATTCCATTCAGTGAGGGCTACCGGATATCCTGTCTGATAAGCGGTTTCAAATCCCTGAAGATTAAAATCGGAGACTCCCGACTGCCCCAGCTCGGGAACAGCTACCCAGGCTTTCCATATATCTTCCATGCTTATTTGTGCTCGTGATAAGGTATCATCACCCTGTAGAACATCATTGATAGCCCATGGCTTGTAATGGTGATAGGCTACATAATCGATTCGATCACCAAAACGTTCTTTTAGGGGGTTGGTCAAATCGTAACAATGGCCGTCAGCGATAATTTGCACATCGGGGGCTACGGTCTTGAAAATGGTGATATAAGCATCCAGACACTCGAAGTAGTGTTCTTTATTCTCTGCGCTTATAGCACCGGGTTTCTGACCCAAATCTCCATTGTTATAAAACCATGGTTCATTGGCAATTTGCACGTATTTTACAGGAAAAGGCTCAGAGTGCCCGTTTTTTATCCTCACATCAACCCACTTCTCCAAATCTTCGGGCAGTTGGGCTCCCTGTTTTCCAGTACAATAAGCCAACAATGCGGCTTCATGCATAGCAGCCTCCCTGATGGGTTTCTTTTTCAAATAAGCATCTCCGAAATTGACGACTAAAAGCAACTCAGCCCCTAATTCTTCGGCCAATTTCCCTGCTTCGTCATAACCAAAGTTTACAGAAACAGTGTCTCCTGCATGCCCAACAAATTGCGGTCTTGGCCCTTCACGTCCGATGGCATTGTCAATCATATCCTGCCAGTCTGCATAATCCACATCCGCTCCGCCAGGAAACCTTAATACCGGGATATTCATTTCTTGTAAAAGCTCCGTAACACCCTCTTGCAACTCCCGGGTTCCAGGCTTCAGAGCCGCTTCAGGGCCAATTTCTCCATGCCAACTGGGTTTCTCAAGAAAATGGGAAAATAGGCGCTTATCGATTTCCGCAATTCTTTTATCCTTGATGATTAACTGGATCTCGGACTTTTGAGAACAGCTTAGAGCTAAAACAATAAATAAAACGCTGATAACATAGATTAATGTATTTTTCATCTTTTCTTAATTAAATTACTCGTTTAGACAACCGGGGCACTGTCTTTTTGTCCCGATATAAATATTCCCTTTATGTACTTAAATTTGCAATTACTCCTTGATAATCTTGAATATCCATTTACTATCATCGTTGAGGAGCACTTCCAACAAGTATATACCCGGTTTGAGACAGGACTGACCCATTCAGGCAAAAAGCCACTCTCTTCATAAGCATTAACCAATCCCGCCTGCATCTTTTCATTTAAAGAGGGATACATTAAATTTACATAGTTTCTGAAATTGTCAGGCACACCTCCACTATTTTTTGTTGAGTAACCGACTACGTTGTTTTCTTCGGGAATAATCCGTACGTACGAACCATCATCAAAAGCATCTATAATAATATATGAATGGTCGTTCTCGGGGAAAGTAAAACGAAATCACGCTGCATGCTCGGTCGTCGTAATTGCAGTAGTAACATCATGATCGCCCAAATAAGCACTATAATAATAGGGTTTTGCAATTTGTAGTCGGTGTGATACCCATGAAGCTCCTTTATCTTCCCCGATTTTTAATTCACCGGTAACCGGCATAATAGAAAACTGACCATAGTCATTCATCCAGAGACTGGGCATATGGGTTTGTTTAAAGCCTCGTATTTTATCATCGGTATATGAATATTGCCAGCCATTACCCATTTCGCCTGTTTGTGGGGTCCAAAAAATCATCCCCCATGGAAGCGCAATAGCAGGATAAACATTACCATGTGATAAAAAATACTTCGACTGAGTTCCCATTAAAGTGTTTACGTAATCATAGAGATATGCCAATCAACAAACTCCAAAATGCTAAATTATTAGTTAGTTATCAATGCATTGTATTTAAACGAGTTTTCTGCACTAAAAGATAACAGAAAACAGTTCGTTTTAAATGTTCTTCTTTGCTTTTTGAGCATCAAAGGTAGAATAAATATCTTGCAACTCTCTCGTTATTCCAAGTATTGCGAACAATACTTTCGGATTAACTTTGAGAATAAGTTCAATTTTCAAGACTTTAATAGTTGGTTAATTCTCAACCTGAAACTGGCTCCGATAAATGCACCTGACCCATTAAAATACGCTAAAACCTGAATCTAAAAAAGATTCGAAATTAAAAGGATATGATAAAAAAAACCGGGAATAATTCCCGGTTTTTTTTATCGCGTTATAATAAATTTAATTCAAGCAATAATTGCAAGAAAAAGTTCTGATAATTAAAGAAGGGCAGGTATCGTAGGGTTCTTCTTAAAATCGAAAGTGACAGGTAATACAGCAAGTGAAGGCACATTGACACCATTTACTTTTCCTGGTTCCCAATTACCCGAAGTTGCTTTTATTGCCGAAATAGCTTGTTTTTTTAGGTCGTCTACATAAAAATCCATGGTTGTCTCAATATCTTCGGCAGTTGTTGCAAAGGGTATTTTCCCATTTTCATCCACAACAAATTTTACAAATATAGTTCCCTCAACCCCCCAGTCTTTAGCATCTTCGGGGTATTTAAGATTCTCATATAGGTCGTCTTGTAAAGCTTCCTTTCCTTGTTTATAGGCAGCCTCCTTATCAACTGAATAGAAAACACCAATGCGGTTTGCTTTGCTTTTTAGTTCGTTTTTATTCGATTTCAGGTCGAATAAAACCACTTCAATCCTTTTTTTATCTAAATGGTTCTCAACTCCTGTAACATTAACATCTTTAACCTTTCCATCTTCGAGGGTATAGGTATAGGAAAACGCTGGATACTTATTGATGATTTTATAAATCTTCTTTAAGTAATCCATGTTCTCATTCTGCATATTTTCTATCTCTCCAAAATCATCTGGCGAACTTTCTTGTGCATGCAAGGACAATGCTGAAAGTGAAAACAGAATTAGCATAAATATGCCGAGATTTTTTACTGATTTTTTTACTTGTACATTTTTCATAACATTTGTTTTTTTGTGATTAATAATTTTTAATTGCTTATCCAAAGGCACTAACAATACCGATAATGACTATGATAAGCATAAGAGCGAAAAGAAGCCAGAAGAAGCCTCCCAGAGCCAATGCTACTGCACTTTCTGCTGCGGGATCCTTACTTTGTTGTTCATTTTGCTCCTTGTTCTGGGGCTGGGTGTCGTTGCCGCCAGCAAAAGCGCTATGAACAAGCCTACGGCTAGTGGAGGAAACCAATAAATATCCTTGTAATAGGGACCAATGGGGGTAACCCACAAATCTGCGGCCACCACACCAAACAGGATAACTATAAAAAAGGTCCAGAAACTGCCCCATGGACCACGTACACGAAATGCATACCCAAAAAATAAGGTTATCAAAAAGGCAACTCCGAATAAATAAAGTACACCTAATGCGCTCATAATAATTTGTTTTAAAATTTATAAATAAGTTATCAAAGTATGTATATAAAAATTTTGTGCCAATGTGCCATTCTGATTCTTACAGTTCGAAGTAAGCTCTTAAATGCCAGTCTAACTCAACCCTACAGGGCGAAACTACTTTTATCGGATTTTGTATCGTGAAACTGATTTGAGGAATAATTCCGGTCTAACGGGGAAAATATACACCATTACATGGTTCTAAATTTGTTTGGTATTGAACAGAGAAAAGCCTAAACTGAACTTATAGCCTGCCGCAATTCTTTCCGGGAGTTCACCGAAAGTAACGGCTTAATTATTTTAGCCCGACCGCTATGGGACTCGACCCCAAGGTTTTTTTCTTTATTATTAACAGGCGCGGGTTCTTTGCACGAGGCTCAAAGCATTAACGAATAGAGATGTAAGATGGACAAATACTATAAACCTAGGAGTGCACGACCTTTGGTATGATTTGAAATACATTTTGTTGACTGAAACAACAAGTATGGCAAAAGGTTTGGGAAAGAAACCTTACCTTTAGTGAAATAAAAAAGTTGGCATATGCCAATTGCCATGCGAAGTTAATAAGGAAGAAAAGAACTTTAGCGAGGTTAATAATAACTTAGTATTAATTGTGATGAATTACTCCGTAAAAATAAAATCCTTAAAATCGGTAGATGAGCTGGACGGTTCGTGGAACCACGCCGATTTAATCGAACTCCTGAAAAGATTTGATTATGCAGAGGCCGAAAAATTAAAGCCAAACGAGTTAAAGGCCTATCTTTTTATGGCCATTGCCGACTTTGAACCCAACGAGGCGGCGGCCATTGTGTTGGACTACAGGCTTTCAGAAGTTTTGACAGATGGGCAAATCGACAATATTTCCAACGAAATGCTGCGAGAAAAGGTTTCTGAAAATTATTCGGATATTTTTATCCACAAGACCTTATTCGACATCAATCAATTGCTTTTTAAGGCCTACAACGGAAAGTTTCCGGATGCCAAAGCCAACATCATCGAATTTGAAATGAAGGCGGAACAAGACGATTCTACAGAAATTTCCTCGGAGTTGGTTTTGAAAGTGTTTCGAAACGGTCTTTCCGATACCAATTTAATCAAGCGGCTGTTCGGCGACCAATTGGAGGGGAAAGTATCGTTTCCGGAGGCCGAAGGAATTATCTGGGACCTTAAAAACAAGGGTGATTTGCAATGGCAGATGATTACATCCGAGAAATGGATCAAACAAGACGACTTTAAGATGATGGAATTTGAAGGCACGGCAACCCCATTCATCGAAGAATCCGAGGAGGATTAAAGGCCTTGCTTATGGCCAACCATTTTGTTGTGCGGGTGGCTATAAATTTTCAATTTTGAATTCCCATTAAGCTGAAACCGTAAGGGTTGATTCCAACGGTTTGCGATCCATTTTTTTTTGCATCGTAATTCTTGAGATCCCGATTAAACACAAAATAACCATGAGAAATTTTATTCTTTTTTTGTCCTAACAAATGGAACCACCAGAGACAACCCGCGAGGAACTGATAGAGGAAATATCCCGGCAACGCAAAAAAATTGCCAGCCTTGAAAAATCGGTCCTCGAAAACAAGCTACTGACAGATGCCTTAAGGGACGAACGAAAACTCTTTGTTGATTTGGCCAATGCGTTACCATCGGGGGTTTATCGATTGCGTGTTTTTTCCACCATTGGTTTAATAGAGGAAAAATGGCAGAGCT
>JAGXIO010000065.1 GCA_024635555.1 Saccharicrinis sp. | reverse complement strand
GATGCCGGATTTAAATATTACTTTTCCTCATTGGACGATGATGATTTTAATTTTGTGCAGCATGACATTAGCTACGAGTATGCCGGGTTTTCGGGTACGCAATTTTATCTCGCACTTAATAGTTCGTTGGCTTTAAATAAATTAAACAGTCACACGGCGGTGTACACTTCACTAGAAGCAGGTTATGCCAATAACACAAGCGACTTGACCCAATATAACAAAGCTAACGAGCGCATTGCTTCGCAAACACTTAGCGATGGTAAGATGTATATAGAGTGGAAGTTAGGCTTTAATTTTTACGGCGATTTTTTGGGGGAAAATACAGGAGCCAAAGTGTTTGTTGGAGTGAATACGGTACCTTACTTTTTATCAGCCCATACCCATCGCCGCCAAAATGGAGTTAATTCCAGCAACTATAATTCAGGCATGTTGCTTTTAGGGGTTGCCTTTGAATTTGGTTTAAAGAAAAGTGATGCGCAAAAAGCCAACAAAACACGAAAAAAGGAAAACCAAACTATTATCGAAAAGTACCAAGGCAAGTCGGATAATTTGTTTTAAAATAATATTAATTTCAAAATTACATTTCTGGTTTCCGATTGCTTGCTAATATTGTAAATTCATCCTTAAATAATACCATATCATGAATATTATTTTATATATCAACCTTATCCTTATTAACATTGTAGCCTGGCTGGCCATTAGTTATTTTTGGAGTTTTTGGACTTTTAAATTGTTTAAACCCTACCAATGGTTGGAGCTGTGCAAAAAGAGAAATGTGCCACCCATCATAAAACGTATGGAGCGAAAATTTAAGGATCGAAACCGTTTTTATAGTATCTGGTATGTTTTACAAGGCATCCTAAATAAAGACATAGAAGGCCAATTGGCCGAAGTGGGTGTATATAAAGGCCATACCGCTAAGCTCATTCATCATATGATGCCCCACAGGATGTTGTATCTTTTTGACAGTTTTACGGGGCTTCCCGCACAAGTGATACGTGAGGATTGTGATGGAACGGTTCGCCCCCAAACCGTTAACTTTGAACATACCAGCAAAACAGAGGTTGAGAACTATATAAAAGGAAACGAAAAGATAAAAATTATTGAAGGCATTTTTCCGGAAACAGCGAAAGACCTTGTAGACGAAAAATTTGCTTTTGTACATTTAGATGCCGATTTGTACCAATCGACATTGGACGGCTTGCAGTTTTTTTATCCTAGGTTGGTGCCTGGCGGCTCTATTTTGGTACATGATTATAACCACAATTGGGAAGGTGTTCGCAAGGCTGTGGACGAATTTGAATTATCAGTTCCGGAGCAATTTGTGGAATTGATTGACATGTACGGCTCAGTGCTGTTGACCAAGAATAGGGTGTAACATAAAACCCCTATGCTTAAAATTTATGCCTTTCTGATTTTTGATTCATTTAGCGCCAACGGCGTGCTGTCATGGTCAAGGAAAATGATTTTTTCATATTGCGAATAATATAGATTATACCTATCGATTGTATTTTGAACTCGCAATTCGGTTGAACTTTCTAAGCTCGTAAACTTTTGGAATATTTTGATGTTATTGGGTATGTGAACCCTGCATAGAAAGTGCAATAATCCAAATTGTGGTTTATTGATTTCAGCAGGATAAAGCACCACTTTAAATTTAGGGTGATATTCTACTCAAACTAGTCAAAGGAAAATAAAATGAACAGAGACCTCTCAAATATTAGAAAAGATTTTGCCCAACAGGCTTTAAACGAAAACCAACTGTCCAACAATCCCGTGCATCAATTTAGGTTTTGGCTCGATGAAGCCATCGAAAGCAACCAACCCGAACCAACAGCCATGACCCTCAGTACTGTTTCGCCATTGGGAATACCTTCGGCTCGAATGGTCCTTCTAAAAAACTTGGACGAGCGCACTGGTTTCTGGTTTTACACCAATTACGACAGCCAAAAAGGGAACGACCTTAAGCATAACCCTCATGCGGCACTCAATTTTTTCTGGCCTTTGCTGGAGCGTCAGGTGCGCATAACAGGTACGGTAACTAAGGTTTCGACACTCGACAGTGATGCCTATTTTGATTCGCGACCTATGGAAAGCCGCATTGGGGCCATGGCCTCGCCGCAAAGCCAGGTAATAGAAAGTAGGGAGCAATTAGAGGGCTGGCTTACAGAAGCCAAAAAAGGGACATTGAAACGACCCGATAACTGGGGTGGATATTCTCTTATGCCCACGGAGATTGAATTTTGGCAGGGACGTTCCAATCGCCTGCACGACAGGATAAGGTATCACTTAAACGGTAGCGAATGGAAACAAGAAAGATTGGCGCCGTAGATTGTAAACCTATCCAAAATTAGTAGAATTCAGTGGAGGCGTTGAGGTATGAACAATTGAAACATTGATTAAATTTTCACAAAATTGCCTTTATCCATATTTGCATTATGCTTTTTCATCAAATATAATTTCTTCTGAACCGTCTGGTTTAAATAAGGGTTTATCAATAGGTAATGTAAAATAAAAGGAGGAACCTTTACCTTCAATACTTTCTACCCAAATTTCACCATTATTTTTTTCTAAAAATCCCTTTACCAATATCAATCCAATTCCAGCCCCCTTATTTTTTTTCCTTGCTTCTGAAAGAGTTTTCATTTGTGGTATGAAAAGATTTTCCATTATTTCTTTGGACATCCCAATCCCATTGTCCTTAACCCGTACAATAATTTTGTCCTCTTTGCGCGTTGCCGAAATATCTATTGAACCTCCTTTTCCGGTATGTTTTATTGCATTTGTAACGATATTCTGAATGATGGAAATTAACATTTTACCATCCGCAAACACAGATGTATCCTCTTCGATTTCCTGATGAAGATTTATCGTGTTTATTGAAGCAGATTCCATCAAAGTATCAAAGACTTTATTGATGTATTCGGTCAGTTTTATTTTTGTAGGAGAAAATACGTCCGATGCATATTTTACTCTTGCCCATTCTACTAAATAGTCTAACATCGCTAATTCATCTTTTGCTGATTTAAAGAGCATATCAAGCATACCCTGAATTTCATCAGGCTTCATGGTATGAAAAGATTCTTTCAAATATTCTGTGGTTTGAATAATATTTGCCAGAGGACTTCTTAAATCGTGCGAAAGTATTGCCAAAACACTCTCTTTATGGCTGTTAAGATCTTTCAGATCCCTGATATGTTTTTTTATGGCTTCCTCATTTTTTTTTTGCTGTGTAAGGTCACGCAAAATCTTAACATAACCCAACATATCCCCGTCTGAGCCTACAAGCGGAAAAACTAGCCCATAAGCATAAAACAGGCTCCGGTCTTTAGCAATGTGCCATCTATTGTCTGTTGCCCTGCCTTCTTTCATGGCTGTTTCAATCTCTTTTTCCGGAATGCCAATTTTTATATCTTCTTCAGTAAAGATGATATTGAAAGGTTTCCCATCAACCTCTTCCGTTTCGTAACCAAATATTTTTGTAGAGCCAGCACTCCAACTGTTTATTTTGAATTCATTATCCAATGTAAAAATGGAATAATCCTGTAAGCTGTCAATTAGTTGGCTATAAAACTCAGCAGTAGGCACATATTTGTTTTTTCGAATCTTTGGTTGGTCTTCTTTGTATTTCATCCTATTACTATTATAAAAGCAACAAGATACCTCTTTTCTGGATATAAATTGCTGACTTTACCTACATAAACAAGGTTTGAATAGATTTACTTCAGTGGCAAGGATAAGTCTGCCGCCTGCAACGACAGGATAAGATACCGATTAAACGGTAGCGGATAGAAACAGGAGAGATTGGCGCCGTAAGTACCGAGGGTTTCGCTCCAAACGAAGCCCTCGGTAAAATATCTTAAATATTCGCTTTAAATTGATCCAGAAAACGCACGTCGTTTTCAAAGAACAATCGGATGTCTTTTATCTGGTATTTGAGCATGGCAATGCGCTCTATGCCCATTCCAAAGGCAAAGCCGGTATATTTTTCGCTATCAATATTTGAGTATTCCAAAACATGCGGATCTACCATTCCGCAGCCTAAAATCTCAACCCATCCGGTATATTTACATACGTTACAACCCTTACCTCCGCATAGTGTACAGGAAATATCCATCTCCGCCGATGGCTCTGTAAAAGGAAAATAGGAAGGACGCAAACGTATCTCAGTTTTTTCGCCAAACATTTCCTTGGCAAAATAAAGCAAGGTCTGCCTTAAGTCGGCAAAAGACACGTTCTCGTCGATGTACAGACCCTCCACTTGGTGAAATATACAGTGCGCACGGGCCGATATGGCCTCATTACGGAACACCCGCCCAGGGAATATGGAGCGGATAGGCGGTTGTGTATTTTCCATCACCCTAACCTGTACCGATGAGGTGTGGGTGCGTAACAGCACATCTGGGTCTTTCTCGATAAAAAAGGTGTCCTGCATATCGCGTGCGGGATGCTCCTCGGGGAAATTAAGTGCGGTAAACACATGCAAATCATCCTCTATTTCGGGTCCTTCGGCTATGTTAAAACCCAAGCGGGCAAAAATATCCACTATCTCGTTTCGCACCAGCGATAAAGGATGGCGACTGCCCAGCTTCATCAGTGTTCCGGGAAGTGTTAAATCGGTACCTGTACCTTTAACCCCGGTATTGGCAAACTGCTCCTTTAAATCCATGATTAATTCGTGCGCTTCGTTTTTGAGCACGTTAATCAATTGACCCACCTCGCGTTTTTGCTCGTTGGGTACCGTTTTAAAATCGTTGAATAATTCGGGGATAATACCTTTTTTACTGAGGTATTTTATTCTAAGATGTTCGGCCTCGTCGGCTGTTTGGGCAGTAAGATGCTTAATTTCGTTGTGTAGTGCTTTTATTTTGTCGAGCATGATTGGCTTTTTATCGTTATCCAGAATCTGCAAATTTAATAAAAGGAACAAAAGATTGATAGCATTTAGGTAAAAGATAAATAATTCAGATTCGGGCAGACCCAATAATTAGTATTAATGGCTAAAATATATATTCGTCATTCAGCGAAAAAATGCAATGAAGCCTGGCCTTTGTCTCTCAATTTACCTTATCCGAACAGGTCAACCTCCTATCCGAATGCCTCAAAAACCTATCCGAACGGGGTCAAATACCTATCCGTGCACCTTATTTCCCTATCCGAATAGCTCAAAACACCTATCCGAATGTCTCAAAACACTTATCCGAACGGGTCAAACACCTATCCGTGCACCTTATTCTTCTATCCGAATGCATCAAAATACCTATCCGAGCGCCTAATCTCGCTATTCGCACGAGTGAACCGCCTGGCCAATAGCTAAGGCCCCGTTTTTTATACCTCTTTCGAAACCAAATAGATGGTGTAAACCAAATAAAATCCAAGCAGCAATGCAGCCTCCCATCTGTCCAGTTTTTTCTTTTTGCCTGTAAACATGGCTAAAAACAAAAATAAAGTACCACCTAACAATATGGCAATGTCAATATTAAAGTTTGGATTAAAACTAATCGGTTTTATAAATGAACTGATAGATAATATGAGCAAAATATTAAAAATATTAGACCCAATGACATTGCCAATAGCTATGTCACTGTTTTTCTTCATCGCAGCCACTACGGATGTTACCAGTTCAGGTAAAGATGTGCCGGCGGCAATAATAGTTAAGCCTATAATTTTTTCAGAAACACCAAGATTCGTGGCTATCACAATGCTATTGTCCACCACAAAAGTACCTCCGATGATAAGTCCACATAAACCTGCAACGATAAGACCCCAAATTTTAAAATTCGTCATCCGAACTTCGGATACCTCGTTATGCTGCTCGTTTTTCATTTGTTTAAACACGTAGTAAAGAAACAATACAAACGATACAAACAGTATGGCACTATCTATCCTGGATATTTGGGCGACAGTACTTATTGGTATGCTATTAGCGAGTAGTAAAAGCAATACTGCGGCGAACAACGAAATGGGTATTTCACGCCACACCGTTGACGATTGAACAGCAATTGGAAATATCAAACCTGCTATTCCGAGTATGATAAACAGGTTAAAATTATTACTGCCCACGATGTTACCCATCACAATGTCCGAATGCCCTTGAATGGAGGCAATTGAATTAACTACCAACTCAGGTGCTGACGTGCCAAAAGCTACAATGGTTAAGCCTATTACCAAATCGGATATTTTGTGTTTTTTAGCTAATGAAGATGCGCCATCGACTAACCAATTGGCGCCGAAAATTAAGGAAACGAATCCTATAATGATTAAAAATATGGGGAATACCATGGTGGTTTTTTTAGGTTGTTTTTATTTTCGTTTGAATATTTTTGCAATATTTTTTCCTATTGCATCCAGCTTTTCGATAGGTTCAGTTAAGGAGGGATTGTTCAAATCAATGGTCTCATTATCTTTAACACCAATTTGCATTGGATATAAAAGAATAAAACTATTGGACTGGAAATATTTATCCAGGTACCCCGGAATTTTTGTCATATTTTCATGGTAGGATGGTTTATTGGCTCTGCTTAATATGATGATTAAATTATCATCCATCTTAAGGTTACGCGAAATAATTAGGAAATCATCCCAATCGTCAAATTGTTTAAAATCGGCTTCGATGGAATGTTTTGAAAGTGTGTTCCTTATTATATTGATGGTTGACTCCGTGGCATAAAAAACCAGTTTTGAACCTGTATTTTGATTAATATTTTTAATCCTGGAAAGCCAGAATGGAAAACCGATGACGTATTCTGCATTCGCAGGCACCACAATAATATGCCGTTTAATGGTAGAAATGGGTTGAACCGATTTATATACAAAAGTAGTCGTATTACATTTCGAGAGGATACCTTCCGTTAATTTACCGATAAATGATTCTGAAGTTCCTTTTTTAATATGAAGACCCAGTATTAAATCCGTTATGTTATGCTCCTTAATAATCCCTGTAATCCCATTGGCGATACTCATATCGTAGCGCAATAATTTATTTAATTGTATATCCGTGGATGATGCTGCAATTTCGGCTCGTTCAAGCATTTTTTTGGCCATAATGTCATTGCCTGCTTCAAAGGAGTCGTTATTTACAATATTAAGCGCATATAATCCTTTTTTATTATTCTTTGATTTTATGATGGTACTTAAATTAATTAATTCTTCAATGGTGTCGGGGTTGCTGATGGGTATTAAAATCTTTTCGGTATTCTGTGCGTCGCTTTTTTCGGCGATGAATGATTCTTTCAAAAAAATGTTCTTCGCACCTTTTTGAGCCGAAAATGTTGCTATGGTACAAGTAACCAGAATCATGACTATGGTTCCGTTTAATATGCTTTCACTTAATAAACGAATGGGTTCGCCGCTGATTGATTCACCGATGATTACATTGTAACCCACCAGCACTGCTGCAAGTGTGGCCGCGGCTTGTGCGTTGCTCAATCCGAAAATTAATTTACGTTCATCTCTTGAAAATTTAAATGTTTTTTGGGTGAGCCAGGCAGCCATATATTTGGCAGAAGTAGCTATTAGTGTCATTACAGCCGCTACTTTTATGGTTTCAAAATCGGTAAAGAATGCCCGGTAATCCACAAGCATTCCAACGCCAATTAAAAAAAACGGAATAAAAACAGCGTTTCCTACAAACTCTATTCTGTTCATTAGGGGCGAAGTAGAAGGGATAAGCCGGTTTAATGCTAAGCCCGATAAAAACGCCCCGATTATGGCTTCAATACCTGCTGCTTCGGCAAGGACCGCACCCAAAAATACCATCATCAGTACAAAAATATATTGCGATACATTGTCATCGTAACGTTTAAGAAACCATCTGGCAATTAAAGGGAAAAGTAATATAACAATCAAACCGAAACCCAAAATCGAAAGGGTTAATTTAGCCCAAAATGCTGAGTTTACTTCACCCGTTGCCATACCTACTATAACTGCCAAAACCAAAAGAGCAAGTGTATCGGTAATCAGTGTGCCACCAACTGTAATATTTACCGCCCGATTTTTTGTTACGCCCAACTTGCTTAATATAGGGTAGGCAATTAAGGTATGAGATGCATACATACTGGCCACCAATATGGAAGATAGAATGGAGAGGTTTAAAATGTAAAAACTCGATAAAATACCGAATAGCATAGGGATGGAAAAGGTATAAATACCAAATAACAAACTTTTTGAACTATTCTTTTTAAACTCTGCAATATTAACGTCTAAACCTGCTAAAAACATGATGTATAATAGTCCGGCAGTACCCGATAAAATAATACTACTATCGCGTAAAAGAATATTGAAACCATTAGGTCCTATTATCGCCCCCGCAATGATAAGCCCAAGAATATGAGGTATTTTAAGTTTGTTTAAAAGAATAGGGGCAAACAAAATAATGACCAGTATAACCAGGAATTTTAGTACCGGATTAGTCAAGGGTAAGCCCGCCTCAAAAATAGTCAACAAAATCATACTCCAGAATGATTAAATTCAAGAAGCAAAGATAGGATATTGCTACCATCTTTTTTCACGATGTTATTCAATTGTCTTAATTATGATTATCGTTGAATTTGTCGTTCGACCACTTTTTGGGGTTGTTGATGATATATTTTTTAATACGAAGGTATTCAGCATTGTCGCGTATTATGTGGTCGTAATATTTGGGTTGAAAAAAATGATTGTTTCGGTTGTATTTGGGAATGTCTAAATTATTGGCATCAATAAAATCGTCAATTTTGGAATTGATTGCCGATTTAAAACCCGCCACAAATGATGATATTGATTTTGGTTTGCGATAAAAATCCGATTGATTGGTTGATGATGGGGTGGATGATTGTAGAGACGCACGGCCGTGCGTCTCTACGTGCGTCCCGTGCGTTACATGCGTCCCGTGCGTTACATGCGTTCCGTGCGTTCCTTGCGTTCCGTGCGTTCCGATTCCGTGCGTTCCGTCCGTTTCGGGTGCGTTTGGTGCGTCATGTGTTTCATGCGTGATGTCGGCCGAATTATTTTTTGATTTTTCAATTATTACGATGGCGTGCAAATGATTGGGCATTAAAACAAATTCATCCAAAAATAATTCGTTGCGCATTTCAAATGATTTAAACCATTCGGTTTCTACAATTCTCCCAAAATCGGATATAATCATTTCATCGTTTTTGATACAGCCCAAATTGCATTCTCTATTTTTGGTAATGATGGTCAGGAAATATTTTCCATTGCCGGCATAATCCCAACCTGGAAATCGATTCGATTTTATCCGGTATTTCCCTCTGAATTTATCCATACAAAATTATGCTGCTAATATCTTAATAAATTCACCGTTATGAGCGTTACTAAAAAGCAGGTGTAGACTGCGTTTTTGGAAGTTTATAAGCAAGATTACAGCTCGCACATACCTCACCTTGCATGCATTCCACATCCTAAAACAGCCCCTCCGCAAACTCCCCAAAATTGATACCCGAAAAAGTTCCGGAGCTCATCAGCAGCAAGTTGCTGTTTTTCCAATCCAGCGAGCGTAGGGTTTGTTGCAGCTTATCGGTATCCGAAAATACGGTTACGTTATCCGTTCCGAAAGCTTCGTGCACCATTTCTTCTGTAAGGGGCGGAAGCTTTTTGTGTTCCACCACTTTGGGATTGAAATACACATAGGCCACATCAGCCTCAGTCATGGTATTTTTATAGTGTGGCAAAAATTCTTTGTTTAGGCTGCTAAAGGTGTGCAGCTCCATGCAGGCCACCAACTTCCTATCCGGATACTGTTGCTTTACCGCTTTAACGGTGGCTTCAAGTTTGGAGGGGGAATGGGCAAAATCCAAAAATACCGCAGAGCTTCCTTCGCTGCGTAAAGTCTGTAGGCGCTTGGCAGCTCCTTTAAAGGACGAAATGCACTCAAAAAACTGATCGTCGCCAATACCCAGTTCGGCACAAACCAAGCGGGCTCCGTTTACGTTCTGCAAATTATGGGCACCAAATACCGATAACGTGTAGCTATGTCCGTTAAAAGTTACGGTGGATTTTCCTTGGTTAAGTTGGCAGGGCAGTTCCTCATAAGCCAGACTTTTGATGTCGGGGCGCAGATGGTCTGCAATTTTTTGTAGTTCTGGATCCATTAAATACCATATCAGGGTAGCATCCTGAGCCAGCGAATCGGCAAATAGCGTAAATTGCTCCACATAATTTTCCCAAGTAGGGAAAACATTGATATGATCCCAGGCCACGCCAGTAAGCAAAGCCACATGCGGTTTGTACCAATGGAATTTTGGCCGCGGGTCGATGGGAGAGGAGAGATATTCGTCACCCTCGAATATGGCTAATGGCGCATCGTGCGAAAGCTGCACCATGGTGTCAAAACCTTCAATCTGAGCTCCCACCATGTAATCGAATTTATAATCGAGCTCTTTTAGTACATGCATCACCATGGAGGTAATCGTGGTTTTACCGTGGCTTCCGCCTATAACCACCCGTTTTTTATCTTTGCACTGCTCGTACAAATATTCGGGGTACGAGTAAACTTTTAAATTAAGCTCCTGTGCTCTTAAAAGCTCCGGGTTATCTTTTCGGGCGTGCATCCCTAAAATAATGACATCGATGCTGCTATTAATTCG
Source organism: Saccharicrinis sp. (assembly GCA_024635555.1). Lineage (GTDB taxonomy): Bacteria > Bacteroidota > Bacteroidia > Bacteroidales > Marinilabiliaceae > Saccharicrinis. The sequence continues at coordinate 4,726 of JAGXIO010000065.1, read as the reverse complement.
TTCGGGAAACCAACCAAACGTTTTAGGCAGCAGGCCATGCGCTTGTAAACGACTCCGCGAGGGATCGAATATTTCATCGTCGGAACCCGTTACCTTAAATCCTTTTTTATGCAGTGCAATGGCTAAATTGTGCATGGCAGCACCTCCAATGGCAATAAAATGTATGTTCATCGTATAAATATATATCTTTGCTGAAACCACGAAATTAACAATAATTACCTAATGCGGATAAAGCTACCCCACATAAAATCGTTGATACCGTTTATATTTTTTTTCCTGACCTTGCTGTTGCAGTTGTTTTTTAAAAACAATGCTCCCCTTACCGAAAAATATTATTCTACAGGTCTTTATCCCCTGATAGCTCAACTATTGTCCTCGGCATCTGTGCTATTACCTTTTTCGCTGGGTGATTTGCTTTATCTCGCATTGATTTTGACCTTCTTCATCGGGTTAGGTCTCTTGATTTTCAAAAAAATATGCTTTGGCAGGTTTCTGCTCAGAGTTTTTCAAACAACGGCTGTTATGTATGCGCTGTTTTACTGGCTTTGGGGATTTAACTATTACCGCCAGCCGGCGCATCAAAGATTACAATTGACCAAGAGTTTGGCCAGCGATTCTATTTTCTCACGTAATTTTGGCCATGTTATTAAGCAGGTTAATTTTCATTATACGCCTCAAATTAATTTTAAGCCCTATGCAAACGATTCGATGATTGAATCTTCGTATAAAAACATGTCGGACTTTTTTAACTTTGAATACCCCATGGGCAAAAGCCGGATGAAGTATATTAGTTTTAGCGATTTTTTTGCCAAGGCCACCATACTGGGATATTACGGCCCCTTTTTTAACGAAACCCATATAAACAAGCATCTCACCGTTTGGGACATACCTGTTGTTTCTGCCCACGAAAAATCGCATAGGTTAGGTGTTACAAGCGAAGCTGAAGCGGGCTTTTATGGATGGCTCACTTGCGTAAAAAGCGAGGATAGCTTTACCCAATATGCCGGCTGGATGTATGCGCTGGATTATTTTGTCTATCAATCGCGCGATATAGAAAAACGAAAAGAGCTGATAGCAAAAATAAGACCCGAAGTAATAAATGACATGAAAGTCAGAAATAAACATTGGCGCGCGTGGCGTAATGAAAAAATTGATAAGGCCGCCTCCAAGGTAAACGATGCCTATTTAAAATCGAACAACATTAAAAAGGGAATCGACGATTATAATGGCGTGGTACAATTGATTGTTGATTATTTGGAACAAGAAGCGAGCTGAGAAGCCTGTAGCATAAAGCGGAGAGCGTTAGGGGATAGCGTAAAGCATAGAGCGTAAAACATAGAGCGTAAAGAGAAATAAGAAGAAAACGGAATAATGCCACTTCCCTGACCTGTTAACGTCCTTAGACCTGACAGCGTCAATAAGGGAAAGCGGAATACTAACAACTAGGAACTAAATACTAAGAGCTAAAAAATGATAAAACTAATTGTTACCGATATGGACGGCACCTTGTTAAATTCTAAAAAGGAACTGTCGCCTAAATTTGAAGATATTTATAAGCAGTTGCGTACCAAGGGCATTCATTTCGCTGTGGCCAGCGGGCGACCGCATTACAGCCTACAGCCACAATTTACTCACTTTGAGCACGACATAATTTTTATTGGCGACAATGGTGCTTATATCGGTATTAAACCGGAGCCTATCATTACCGGCAATTTTACCACTAAGGAATTCGAAAATATCATGGATGCGTGTCGAAATACATCGAATGTTCATGCGGTTGTTTGCACGCCCGAGAAGCCCTACACTGAATCGACGGATACCTTTTTTTTAAAAGAAGCCAAAAAGTACTATCCAAGCATTGAAGTTGTAAATGATGTGATGCAAATTGAACAAAAAGTAATAAAAGTAGCCATCTACGATTCCCTTACTTTGCAAAAGAATAGCGGCAACGTTTGGAGCAGTTTTAGTCCTAAACATGTGGTGGCGCAATCAAGCAATGTATGGGTTGATATGATGCCGCAGGGTGTAAACAAAGGAGCTGCCGTAAAGTACATTCAACAAAAGTTGGGTGTAAGTAAAGAGCAAACCATGGCGTTTGGAGATTTTCATAACGATATTGAGATGTTGCAAATGGCAGCTTACAGTTATGCCATGGAAAATGCCCACGACGATGTTAAAAAGGTAGCACAATTTATTGCACCGGATAACGATAAGGATGGCGTACTAACAGTGATAGAGAAAATGCTTTCAACCCATTAACTTTTAATGCGAAGCATAGTTTATTTGTAAAAAGAATATTTATCTTTGCAGCCGCAAAACAGAGCTTTTGCAATATTTGTAAATCAAATAAAATTATAAAACATGCCAGTAAAAATTAGACTAGCACGACACGGTCGTAAAAGAAGTGCATTCTACCACATTGTAGTTGCAGACAGCAGAGCACCGCGTGACGGTAAGTACATTGAGCGTATTGGATCGTACAATCCAAACACCAATCCTGCTACTATCGATTTAAATTTCGATAAGGCACTAACTTGGTTAGGTAACGGAGCTCAACCTACGGATACCGTAAGAGCAATTTTATCGTACAAAGGAGTAATGATGAAAAAGCACCTTGTAGAAGGTGTTAAAAAAGGCGCCTTCGACGAGGCCGAGGCTGAGAAGAGATTCCAAGCTTGGGTATCAATTAAGGAAGAGAAAATACAAGCTAAAATTGACGGATTGGCAGGTAAAGTTGCCGACAAAAGCAAGGATCAGCTTGAGCGTGAGACTAAAGTTAACGCTGAAAGAGCCGAGGCAATCAACAAAAGAAAATCAGATTTAGCTGCTGAAATAGAGGCTGCTAAAGCTGCCAAAGCCGCTGAAGCAGAGGCTGCCAAAGCCGCTAAAGCTGCTAAGGAAGCACCAGCTGCCGAAGTTAAAGAAGCACCTGTTGCCGAAGCTAAAGAAGAGCAAGGCGAAGCAGCTGCCGAAGAGCCTACTGCCGAATAAAAAGATATTTCAATCATCTTTTGATAAAATAAAAACCTTCATTGTACAATGAAGGTTTTTTTATGCAGCCTATTTCCGTATTTTTACGCAATCAACTCACACAATACAAACAACATGATACAAAAAGAAGAATCTTCACAAATTGGTTTTATACAGAAAACCCACGGCGTAAAGGGTGAGTTGACCCTTGCTTTAATAGAAGATATTGATTACGAAGACCTAAATGTGGACTTTCTGTACCTAGATATAGACAACGGACTTGTGCCGTTTTATGTAGAAAGCTACCGCATTAAAAGCACAAAAAATGTACTGATAAAGCTTGAAAGTATTGACACTGAAAATAGGGCAAATGAGTTATGCGGAATGGCTGTATTTGTTAATAGCGTGCAGCTAAATGCACAAGGGCCGCTTACCGATGCAGACTTTGTAGGCTACCGTGTTTTTGATAAAAATAAGGGGTATATCGGTAAGATAAAGGGAGCACTGGAAATTGTGAACAACCCCTTGTTTTCCCTCGATTTTGAAGGTAAAGAAATCCTTTTTCCCATAAACACCGACTTTATTATAACCACCGATGATGCCGAAAAAACTTTGCAAGTTGATTTGCCAGAAGGTTTAATTGATTTGTATTTGACTGAAAAAGAAGATGATGAGGATGATTTTTGAAATAAAACGAAAGTAATCTCAACCAAACTATTTGTTTTTAAGCAGTTATTTTATTCTGGTTTTTAATGATGTGAATCGGAGCAATAGCTCCAGTACTGCAAAAAGAAGTAAAACTTAGCCCTCGCTTACCATTATCTAACAATCTATTATCTAACAATCTTTTCTTACAGATTGCTCGTTATTTTTTTTGCAATATGCGCAAACTGATCCGCTGTAAACTTTAGTTTGGGATTTGAGAAATTAATATCTCCCTCTACTTTAAGCGGCACCAAATGAATATGGGCATGGGGTACTTCCAGACCCAATACAACCACCCCTACTCTTTTGCATTCGATGGCCTTGTCGAGAGCCAGGGCGATTTTTTTGGAAAAAACATGCAAAGCCGAGAGTGTTTCGTCATCCAAATCAAAGATGTAATCTACCTCTTGCTTGGGTATCACCAAAGTATGCCCCTCTTGCAAAGGGTTAATATCTAAAAAAGCAAAGAACTTGTCGTCCTCTGCAATTTTATAACAAGGAATATCTCCTTTTACTATTTTCGAAAAAATACTAGCCATTAGGTTTTCTTTAGATGGAAATGTCAATAATTTCAAAAGTCATCACCCCTGAAGGTACCGTAATTTCAGCCAGGTCGCCCACTTTTTTTCCCAATAGGCCTTTAGCTATGGGTGTAGAAATAGAAATTTTGCCTTCTTTGAGGTTAGCTTCACTTTCAGGAACCAGGGTATAAGTCATTTCGGCGTTATTTTTCAGATTCCTAATCTTTACCTTATTCAACAACTGCACTTTGGAGGTGTCAATCCTCGACTCATCTATAATGCGCGAATTTGCCAATATGGTTTTTAATTTGGAAATTTTCATCTCCAACATGCCTTGCGCCTCCTTGGCTGCATCATACTCTGCGTTCTCCGACAAATCGCCTTTGTCCCTGGCTTCTCCTATCTGTGCCGAGATGCTGGGTCGCTCTACCGACTCCAGTTGATGCAGCTCTGCTTTTAGTTTTTTCAAACCTTCTTCGGTAAGATAACTTACGTTTGACATTTGTCTTCCTCCTTTATGTATTGCTATT